>CAJVYE010000011.1 GCA_913009285.1 uncultured Nitrospirota bacterium
AGAATGGAGTGAGACGGTAGGACAGGTGTGTATGATTCCAATATTGACTTCCGATCTATTCGAGTTTTTCAAGAGTATTATATTTATTATGTATATTTTTTTTTTTTCAAGCAGAAGACGGCATACGAGATAAAGGAATGTGACTGGAGTTCAGACGTGTGCTCTTCCGATCTATATAGTTTTTTATTACCCTGTTTGCATAGGAATCAAAGGCATCAGGGTAGTAGATAACAGTATCATCACCAATAGGGCAGAAACAGGTATCGAGATGATAAAAGGCAGGATCTATCAGCTCCATGGAGATTATCCTCTTACCGATTATCTTCCAGACAAATTTATGGGATCGTATATCTGACCTGAATCGATAGCCAGCAAAGAGGTTATCCCCACTGAAAAGGGCATCTCCCTCCCCTTCGAAATAGTGTTCCTCAGGGAGATTTATAACCTTGTAGCCATTTGTTCGAAACCATTCAGAGAAGAATCTTGCCTCAGGCTGTCTCTGTGGATATCTGAAATTGCTGCATATAAAATTTCCCTTATATATCAGTCCTGCGTTTGCTGTGAAGGTCATATCAGGGAGCCAGGGCTGCGGTTCAATCAGCTCAACTACTGCCTTGATCTCTTTGGTCAGTATATTGTATAGTCTATCCCATTGATATAAGGCGGTAGAGGTGTCAGCAGGGCGGTGTATATCCATCCAGGGATTTATCTCATATCTGATATTATAAAATGTCGGTCGACACATAAGAACCTTTGGTGTTTTGATTATTTTTTCGTCCCCCCTTTATGTATTAATACAACACCAAGTTTTGTAATCCTATCCAATATATTGTTCAGGATATCGTTGGTAGGCGCAGAGATCTTTATTCTTGCATAACTCTGATCCTCCCTCCTCTTTCCCATACTTATCTCCTCTGTGGTGTAGTTTCCACCACGGTCTAGGATTTCATCATAGACCTTTGGAAGAGTCAAGGAATCTATGATATGTCCTTCCAATTCCACCACTTGTGTAAATTCCATATAATCTCTCCTTTTTATCTCTTTAATATAAGATAAATAATTTACTGAAAAGTGTCCACTAAAAAAATTTGATTTTTTATTCTGCTGGATTACCGGTAAGTAAAGTGGTAGAATCAAAAATTGATAGTGAGAGAAGAAAAATTGTAATATGTTCAGGTACTGCGCAGAAATAAGTTGTACATATGGCGCAGGATTTTGGTTCGTCTTCAAGGCGCACCAAAGGGCGCATATTATTAATATGTAACCTTTGGTGCAACGCTGGAGACGGAACAAAAGACAAGCCAGATGTGCAAGTTATTTCTGTGCAGTGCCTCAGTTAGGAGGGGACAATGACCAGTTTTAAAGATCGTATTATTCGCGCTGCTAAGTTAGATGTTAACCTGTATGAAGAGGTTGAAGCTGATAAGGGGGCACTAGGCCAGGCCATGGGTGTTGTAATCCTCTCCAGTATTGCAGCCGGAGTAGGAAGTTCGGGAGTAGGTGGGTTTGTTGGGATTTTGGTAGGAACAATCGGAGCCCTTATCGGATGGTATGTCTGGGCCTATCTCGCTTACTTTATTGGCACGAAATTCTTTCCAGAACCACAGACCAAAGCAGATCATGGTGAATTGTTGCGAACCGTAGGCTTTGCGAGCTCCCCAGGGTTGATTCGAGTACTGGGTATCATCCCTGGATTGAGAGGGATTGTTTTTCTATTTGCCTCAATTTGGATGTTGGTGGCAATGGTGATTGCAGTCAAACAAGCCCTTGACTATAGAAGTACATTACGTGCTGTAGGGGTTTGCATGATCGGTTGGGTAATTCAGATAATAATCATTATGTTATTATTTTCTATTTTGGGTGGCGCTGTAAAGCCGGTCTAATATTTGTCTCTTATTTTTCCCTGCTTTATTCTCTCTTGAATTCCCATATTACGGAAATATATTCATAATTATAGCCTTTTTTCTCTTCCTTTTAAGGATCTGTATGATTTTTTCCTTAGGGCGAGCCCTTATTTGGAAAAATTGTTGGCAATGGGGGATTGTTTTTGATATCCTATATGTTTTATGATATTCTATACTGAAGTAGGCCACAAATTTGGATTTTTCGCGCTCAGGATTAGATCAGTTTTGGCCGATCTGATTGAGCAAAACCGCAGGAATAGTAGTGCTATTTCGAGGATTTAACGATTGAGGTTCGGTCAAAGATGATTTGAAGATGAGATGCGAAAATCCCAATTTATGGCCTACTTCAGTATATATAAAAAAGTTCGCAAAAAAAATAAAAAAATTATGGAGGAATAAAGATATGGTTAAACTTCAATTCAGGAATCACTTTGTATCTACAGCAGTATTTATGATTTTGGTACTGGTGTTATGTCTTGGTACAACAACAGTGTGTGCCATGAAGACTAATGACAACCCTGCAGGGTTAAATATCTTTGTGGAGATAGCAAAAAAAGAAAATCCTGTAGTGGTTAATATAAGTACCACATCGAAGGTGAAATTTAAACATCCTAAAACTAGAAGGGGATTTAGAGGCCCGAGAGCCCCATTTGGTCAGAAAGATTTCTTCCAGGACTTCTTTGATAAATTCTTTGGGGAGATGCCTAAGGATATCCCAAAGAGGAGTCTTGGATCAGGCTTTATTATAGATAAGGAAGGATATATATTTACCAATAATCACGTTATAGCAGATGCAGAGGAGATAAAGGTTACGCTGGATAATGAAAAAGTGTATGATGCAAAGGTGGTTGGTACTGATCCTAAGACAGACATTGCCTTGATAAAGATTGAAGCAAAGGAGGATCTTCCTGTGATTGTAATGGGTGATTCTGACAAATTAGAGGTAGGTGAATGGGTGATAGCAATAGGAAATCCATTTGGATTGAGTCATACCGTCACAGTTGGGGTGATTAGTGCAAAGGGGAGGAGGGGTATAGGTCCAGGTCCTTATGATAACTATATTCAGACAGATGCCTCTATAAATCCTGGTAACAGCGGTGGCCCGCTTATAAATACAAGGGGTGAGGTAATCGGGATTAATTCGGCAATACTTGCTGGGAATACAGGTGGAAATATTGGAATAGGTTTTGCTATTCCTATAAACATGGCAAAGAATATACTCGATGATCTAAAAGAGAAGGGATCTGTTACACGAGGGTGGCTTGGTGTAATGATTCAGAAAATTACTCCTGAGTTGGCAAAATCGTTTAATTTATCAGAAAGTGAAGGGGCATTGGTCGCAGATGTCATGCCGAAAAGCCCTGCTGAGGAGGCGGGATTGAAGCATGGGGATGTGATTATTGAATTTAATGGTAAGAAGATAAAGTCGATGGAGGAACTCCCGATGATAGTAGCCTCAACTAAACCAGATGCTAGGGTAGAGGTGGTTATCATAAGAGATGGCAAAGAAAAGAGGATAAAGGTGACCTTAGCAGAGTTAAAGGATGAAAAGAAGACATTAGTGACTACTAAGAAGTTGGGGATGAATGTGCAGGACATAACACCAGAGATAGCGCAGAGTCTGGGTCTGGAAACCAGTGATGGTGTTTTGGTGGCAGATGTTGAGATGGGGAGTGTTGCTGAAAATGCTGGAATATTACGTGGTGATGTTATTGTCCAGGTAAACAGACATGATATCGAGAATATTGATGCTTATAAAGCTGTTATGGATACGGTGCAGAAAGGAGATACTATCCTTTTTCTTATTAAGAGAGGTAGTAGCACTATATACGTTGCGCTCAAGATGGAGAAAGAGTAAAGGGATGCATCTAAGATTTTAGCTTATATTATAAGGGTTTTTGAAGAGATGTCTGTTCAAGGATATCTCTTCAATCATCTATTCTCAGATCTAAATTTTGGATACTAACAAGAGTAAAAAGATTATTATGCTTAATCGCTATGATAAAAATGAAGATAGTTATTACAATCCTTTCAAGTATCATCTTCTTTTTAAATCTACTTTTTAATCCATTCCTTATTACAGCAGAGGAGAATTTTCCAAGAAAAAATGCTGTGGTACTGGCAGTGGAAAAGATTAGTCCTGCAGTTGTAAACATCAATACTGAAGAGATAATAAGTCAAAGATCTAACCCCTTTTATAATTTTGGTGATAACTTTTTTGATGAGTTCTTCAAGGACTTTTTTCCAAGACGGGATTATAAGAGGCA
Source organism: uncultured Nitrospirota bacterium (assembly GCA_913009285.1). Lineage (GTDB taxonomy): Bacteria > Nitrospinota > Nitrospinia > SZUA-224 > SZUA-224 > SZUA-224. Next base: position 4,172 of record CAJVYE010000011.1, read on the forward strand.
GAGTCTTGGATCAGGTGTAATAATACATCCTGCAGGGTACATACTTACAAATGAACATGTCATCTCAAGGGCATCCAAAATAAAAGTGACACTGAGCAATAACCAGGAGTATGATGCCAGACTTGTAGGGTCAGATTCTCGATTAGACCTTGCTGTGGTAAAGATCCAGGTAGATGGTAGTTTCCCCTATGTTAAAATGGGGCGATCAGATGATCTGTTAATAGGTGAGACAGTAATAGCTATTGGTAATCCCTTTGGCCTTTCCCATACAGTTACCACAGGTGTTATAAGTGCTTTAAATCGGACCATTAAAGGGAGCGATGGCAAGGTCTACACAGAATTTATTCAACTGGATGCCTCAATTAATCCTGGTAATAGTGGCGGACCACTTCTGAATATCAATGGTGAATTGATAGGTATAAATACAGCTATCTATCAAAAGGCAGAAGGTATAGGTTTTGCTATTCCGATTGATAAGGCAAAGAGGATAGTAGATGATCTGATTAAATACGGAGAGGTTCATAGGGGATGGTTAGGGATATTGGTCCAGGATATGACCCCTCAACTGATAAAATACTTTGGTATCACTTCTAAGGGTGGTGTTCTTGTCTCAAAGGTATTTAAAGGGAGTCCTGCCTATAATGCCGGACTTAGAGAAAGTGATATAATCATTTCTATAGATAACAGTCCAATAACATCGAGGGAGGATTATTACGAGAAGATATCTTCCTATACTGTAGATGATAAACTCAGGATCGCCTTTTTTCGGAATGGAGAGAAGAAAGAGGTAAATCTGATTGCCCAATTGGTGCCTGAGAATTTAGCGTTAGAGATTGCCAGGGAGTGGTTGGGATTCTCTGCTAGTGAGATCAGTACGGATATGGCACGGAAATTTGGTCTCCATACTCATTCTGGAGTGATAATTACTGATGTAGTTTCAAATAGTGCTGGATGGAGGATAGGGATCAAGAGAGGCGATGTCATCAGACAGATAAATCAAACCACAATAGAGAATCTATCGGATTTTAAGAAGGCCATAATTGATGCAAATAGTGGAACTAGTGTTCTTCTCCTGGTTCAGAGGGGAAAATATGGTTATTATGTTACCCTGGAACCATGAAGACAAAGTAACTGTTTGATATTTGCATTTTACATTGAAGTTTAGCTATATCTTTTGATTGCTAATCTGTTACAATTTGGAATGGAAAGACCTGCAAAACTCAAAGACCAAGATATTGAGGCCATAAAAAAAAAGATAGAAGATCTCCGTAATAATATCCTTTATCATGACAGGAAGTATTATGTAGAGGATAATCCTGAGATATCTGATTATGAGTATGACAGATTATTAAGAGAACTTAAGGAATTAGAGGATGTCTATCCCCAGTTAGTCACCCCGGACTCACCTACACAGAGAGTAGGAGGAGAACCTGCCGAGAAGTTTCAGACCGTAGAGCATATGCTTCCAATGCTCAGTCTGGACAATACCTATTCTAACGATGAACTCATCGAGTTTGATACAAGGGTAAAAAAGGGTCTTGAGGGTGAGGAACCAGAATATATTGTCGAATTGAAGATAGATGGCCTTGGAGTTGCCCTTATCTATGAGAATGGTCTGTTCATTAGGGGTGCTACAAGGGGGGATGGGACAAAGGGGGAGGAGATAACACAAAACCTGAAGACTATAAGGTCAATACCTCTGAAGATTAAGGTCAATGGTCCTGCCCTCAGTTATATAGAAGTACGTGGAGAAGTCTTTCTCACTCATCAGGGATTTGATAGGATTAATGCAGAACGCGAAGATAGAGGTGAGCCCCTCTTTGCCAACCCCAGAAATGCTGCAGCAGGTTCTCTCCGTCTTCTGGATCCATCTATCACTGCCTCACGTCCGCTCGATATCTTCATATATAATATCAGCTATGTGAGGGATTCTGTATTTAAAACCCATTTTGAATCCCTTCAAACACTTAAGAGACTCGGTTTTAAGACGAATCCTAATACTGTCTTCTGCAGAGATCTTAAGGAGGTAATGCATTATGTAGAGGTATGGCGGGAAAAGAGAGAGGAACTCGATTATGATGTAGATGGTCTGGTGATAAAGGTAAATTCATTAGAACAGCAGAAGAGACTTGGCAGCACAACAAAACACCCTCGCTGGGCTATAGCATATAAATATCAGGCCGAACAGGCATTTACAAGGATAGAAGAGATAATTGTACAGGTAGGTAGAACAGGTTCACTTACACCTGTAGCTATACTTGAACCCGTAAGACTCGCTGGTTCTATAATAAAGAGGGCTACCCTTCACAATGAGGATGAGATAATACGTAAGGATATACGGATTGGTGATACCGCTGTTATAGAAAAAGGTGGGGAAGTAATCCCCAAGGTTCTGAGGGTAGTCAATGAGAAAAGGAAAGGAAATGAGGTTCGGTTCAAGATGCCGGAGAGGTGTCCAGTCTGTGGAGCAGCAGTCTTCAGACCTGAGGGGGAGGTTGTTGCAAGGTGTACTGGTTCTGCATGCCCGGCCCAGTTGAAAGAGAGGTTGCATCATTTTGCAGCGCGAACAGCTATGGATATAGATCATCTAGGTCCTGCTATAATAGATCAATTGGTAGAGAAGAATATTGTAAAGGATGTTGCAGATATCTATTCCCTTGATCTTGCTACACTGAGCGGCCTTGAGAGGATGGCTGAAAAGTCAGCCCAAAATCTCCTGAATGCCATTGATAGGAGTAAAGATGCAGGGTTTCTAAGACTAGTTTATGCCCTTGGAATACGTTATGTGGGGGAGCGGATAGCACAGATTATCTCTCAAGAGTATTCATCCATGGATGATCTGATAAAGGCCAGGAGAGAGGATTTGGAATCTATCCCGGAGATAGGTCCCAGGGTGGCAGAGAGCATAGTAGTCTTCTTTTTACAGGAGGAGAACCGTAGGGTATTGAAAAAGCTTAAAGATGCCGGGGTACAGATGCATAGTAAAAGAGAAGAGAAGAAGGGAGGACTCCTGGAGGAGAAACAGTTTGTCCTCACAGGGACACTAGAAAGATTCACCAGGGATCAGGCAAAAGAGATAATAAAGAGACTTGGGGGCCGAGTCACCTCCTTTGTCACAAAGAAGACTGACTATGTAGTGGTGGGTAGAGATCCTGGTTCCAAATATGACAGGGCAAAGGAGCTTGGAATCACTATAATTGATGAAGAGGGGTTTATTAAATTGATGGAATGATATGATAGGAAGGTGAATTATTACGTTTTATCCAATGTTGCCAAATTTAAACTGGATTATGCTGAGGATGGTAAGTGCAACTGTCTCTGTCCTCAATATATTCGACCCCAGACCTGTTGGGATAAAACCAAAATCCTTTGCAATTCTGATTTCTTCTATAGAAAGACCCCCTTCAGGTCCTATGATAACAGCGATATCTCTTGGGATGGAATCTCTGTTTAATACCTCCCTGAGCCCCTTTTCCTTCTCTTCTTCCCAGAGGATAAACTTCAGGTCACAGCCATGGTAGAGGGTACAGAATCGTTTAAGATCTATAATCTCTTTTGGTATCTCGGGTATAGTTGTCCTCATAGATTGTCTTGCCGCCTCTCTTGCAATCCTCTTCCATCTCTCTATCTTTTTTGCCCCCTGTTGGCTGTCTATCTTTACTATAACCCTTTCGGTCTTCATGGGTACAAGCACGGATACCCCCAACTCTGTACCTTTTTGGATGATAAGATCCATCTTATCACCTTTTGGTATTCCCTGGCCAATAACAATCCTGATTAATGGTTCTATATCCTTTTCATCCCTCTCTATAATATCTCCGATAACCTCATTCTTAGTAACCCTGATCAATTCTACCAGATACTCACTACCTGTTCCATCCAATATAGTCACCTTGTCTCCAGCAGAGAGGCGAAGTACCTTCCTGATGTGATTCACATCGGCTCCCTTTATTATTGCCCTGTTTTTGATTATCATCTCTGGCTCTACAAAAAATCTGTTCATAATTTCATATTGAACTTATCGCATTAGGCGGACTATTTGGCTAAACAATTACCAAAATTCAACTAAATAATAACACACCTTGCCTATTTGGCTCAACAATATGTTTATCTCTTCTCCTTACAAAACAACTAATTAAAACTGATGGGAGTTTTTGGGTAACTTTTAGCCGGAAAAAAAATGATTGGATTTTTTATAGAGGAATGATATATTATTATAATAGAGAATTGTAAGTCAATAAGGCACCGTGGCCAAGTGGTAAGGCAAGGGTCTGCAAAACCTTTATACCCCGGTTCGAATCCGGGCGGTGCCTTCATTCTTTTTTAAGGGATAGCCCAAAGTTCTTTTCAGTATTCTTCCTTGATGTGATTACCTCTTTTGTTTCCTCTCTATCACAATAAAGGGACTATAGATTCCAGATATGGAAATCTATATAAAGAATTTGACAATAGTGTCTTAAAATGTTACAAAATAAAACGACCTTCAGAGGATTTAAAATGCCGGGGTGGCGGAATTGGTAGACGCAAGGGACTTAAAATCCCTCGGTTGGCAACGACCGTGCCGGTTCGATTCCGGCCCTCGGCACTTAAGGACGGGTCAGAAATAACTTGGCATTTTCGCATCTCATCTTCAGGTCATCTTTGATCGATTCTCAATCGCAAAATCCTCGATATAGTACTACTATTATTGCGGTTTTGCTCAATCGGATCGACCAAACCTGACCTAAATCTGAGCGCGAAAAATGCCAAGTTATTTCTGCCCCGTCCCTTAATTGTGTCACGGACTTCTCTTCTCAACCCTATAAATGTGGATAATAATACAAAAAAAACAAAGAGATAGGAAATTTTGATATTGTTTTTGCTTTATATATGTTATATCTTAATCTTTTAGGATTCGATCATTAAAAATCTTCAATGATAAGGGAAATTGTATATGGATAAACCTAAAAAAAGAGATAGGGATATTCATTTAGGTCTGGACATAGGTTCTATTAGTGTAAATACCGTACTTATTAATAATAGTAGGGAGATAGAGGAAGAGTATTATACCCGGCTGAAGGGGGAACCCTGCCAGACAGTAGTAAGGGTTTTAGAAGACATATTAAGGCATATACCTCAGGAAAGGATAATGAGTATCTCGGTGACTGGATCAGGTGGGAATCTGATATCAGAACTTCTCGGTGGTGAGTTCATAAATGAGATTGTGGCTCAGGCAAAAAGTGTTATGGAACTTTATCCAGAAGTGCGGACAGTTATCGAGATAGGGGGAGAGGATTCCAAGTTTCTTATCTTCAAGAGGGATGAGGCAAGTGGGAGGCCTTCACTCGAAGATTTTGCCATGAATACCATATGTGCAGCAGGCACAGGGTCATTTCTCGACCAGCAGGCCAATCGGCTCGGTATATCCATTGAGAGCGAATTTGGGGAGATGACGTTGAGGTCCAAGCACCCACCAAGGATAGCAGGCCGGTGCAGTGTGTTTGCAAAGTCAGATATGATCCATCTCCAGCAGATAGGCACACCTGATTATGATATTGTTGCAGGTCTTTGTTATGCTGTTGCAAGGAGCTTTAAGAGTAATATCGGGAAGGGAAAGGAATTCAAAAAGCCGATCATCTTTCAGGGTGGTGTAGCTGCCAATATAGGGTTGATAAAGGCATTTGAGGATATACTCGGATTAGAGAAGGGGGAATTGATCATACCGAACCATTATGCCTCTATGGGGGCAACAGGTGCGGTATTTGTAGGGATAGAGAAAGGATCAAATGGGGGTTTCAAGGGTCTTGATAGAATAAAGGATTATTTGAAGACCCGCAAGGTCACTGGAAGTGGATTGGAGAGGCTCTCTGAAGATGATGGTGACAATAATATCAAGACCGCTGCTGTTACTCCTATTAAAGGAAAAGATAGGGTTGATACCTATATGGGGATCGATGTTGGATCCCTCAGTACAAATGTAGTGGTAATCGACAGGGATAAGAATGTTATAGCAAGACGGTATCTGAAGACAGAAGGCCGGCCAATAGACGTAGTACAGCGGGGTCTGAGGGAGATAGGGGAGGAGATTGGTGGACATATAAATGTCTTGGGAGTAGGTACCACCGGGTCAGGGAGGTATATGACCGGTGATTTTGTAGGGGCAGATGTTGTAAGGAATGAGATAACAGCCCAGGCAACAGCATCTATATATTTTGATAGAGATGTGGATACTGTATTTGAGATTGGTGGTCAGGATTCTAAATATATCTCGATTCAGAATGGTATTGTAGTAGATTTTGAGATGAATAAGGTATGTGCGGCCGGGACAGGCTCTTTCCTTGAAGAACAAGCTGAAAAATTAGGTATAGATATAGAGAATGAGTTTGGTGATAGGGCATTGAGATCTTTATGTCCAAGTCGTCTCGGAGAGAGGTGTACTGTATTTATGGAATCAGATCTCGTATCTCATCAACAAAAGGGTTATCTCAGGGATGATCTTGTGGCCGGTCTGGGATACTCCATAGTCTACAACTATCTCAATAAGGTTGTGGGGGATAGGAGGATAGGTGATAATATCTTCTTTCAGGGGGGGGTTGCATGGAATAAGGCGGTTGTAACTGCATTTAAGAAGGTGACAGGCAAGAGGATCACGGTACCCCCACACCACGATGTGACAGGCGCTATAGGTATAGCCATCCTCGCTATGGATTACAGAGAGAGGAATGACGGTCATGTGGAAAGCCGTTTCAAAGGATTTGATCTGAGCAGGAGTAGATACAGTGTAACTTCGTTCGAATGTAAGAGATGTACTAATATATGCAATATAAGCAAGGTAAAATTTGAGAATGAAAGGCCTCATTTTTACGGGGCAAGGTGTGAGAGATTTGAGGTGGATAAAAAGAAAAAAGAGGAGGAGAGCAATATACCGGATCTGTTTGCAGAGAGGGAGAGATTGCTTGTATCCAATTACCGTTCATCTGATACTACAGATATTGCTGGACAGAAGAGCCGATCACGCACTCAATCCTCAACACTGGGCCGTATTGGTATTCCAAGGGTTCTGCTTTTCCATGAGTTCTTCCCCTTCTGGAATGCCTTCTTCTCAAGACTTGGTTTCGAGGTGGTTCTCTCAGAGATGACCAACCAGAAGACCATACATCTCTCTATTGAGAATGTCACTGATGAGACATGTTTCCCCATCAAGATAGTATACGGTCATGTACTTGATCTGTTAGAAAAGGATATAGATATCCTTTTCCTTCCAAGTATTATTGATTTTAAAAAGAATGGCAATGGATCGTTTGAAGGTCAGACATGTCCATATGTTCAGGCAATCCCATACCTTATACAGTCTTCTATTGATCTGAAAAAGTGGGGGGGCAAATTCCTGAAACCACCTATATATTTCCATACAATGAAAGATATGGAGAGGATCATGATCAGGTTGGGGAAGGATCTTGGAAGGAGTTCTATTAAGACTAGGGAGGCGATAAGAGAAGCAGAGAAGGCACAGGATGATTTCTACAGGGCTATCAAGGCCAGGGGAAGGGAGATACTGGACAATCTAAGAGAAGGGGAAAGGTGTATTGTAATAATAAGCAGATCCTATAATGGGTGTGATTCAGGTATAAACCTCCAGTTACCCAAGAAGTTAAAGGATCTGGGTGTTACAACCATACCAATGGATTTTCTTCCGCTTGACTCATGTGATGTCAGTGCAAGGTGGCCAGATATGTACTGGAGAAATGGTCAGAAAATCCTTAATGCAGCCAAATGTGTAAAGTCGCATAAGGGATTGGAGGCTATATTTATCACAAACTTTGGTTGTGGCCCAGATTCATTCATAGAAATCTTTTTAAAGAAGGAGATGGGAGATCATCCATTTCTCCAGATCGAGATAGACGAACATAATGCCGATGCCGGTATAATGACAAGATGCGAGGCATTTTTAGATAGTCTAAAGAATTTTAAGGGGGATAGAGAGGATATCTCCAAAAAACAGGGAACAAAAAAGAGTAAAACTCCCTTTTCAACAAAGATAGACAATAGGACTATTTATCTTTCATATATGATGGATAGTGTATTTGCCATTGCCGCGGCCTTTGAGGCAAATGGGATCAAGGCAGAGGTTCTCCCTGAACCTACCAGGGAG
>CAJVYE010000012.1 GCA_913009285.1 uncultured Nitrospirota bacterium
CATTCAGACGCTACTATCGCTTTACCTATAATTGCCACATCGACCTTAGATAAGGCTAAAGATATATTAACGCAAAGAAAATCACCCAGTTTTAATCTCGAAGGAAAGCTGGTGATACTATAATTTTGGCAACTATTTAACCAAATAAAGTTTTCTGTAATAATTTAACCATGATAAGGAATAGGAAGTATTAAATCAAAATGCAAAAATGCAAAATGACAAATTAAAATTCAAAAGGATTGAGATACTGTTTTGCGTTATGCATTATGGTATACTCTGGACGGCCATAAATTTGGTTTTATCGTGCTCAGATTTAGGTCAGATTTGGCCGATCTGATTGAGCAATTTCCGAGGCGTAGTTGTGCTACGTTGAGGAAATCGCGATTGAAGATCGGTCAAAGATGGCCTGAAGATGAGATGCGAGAAAGCTAAATTTATGGCCGTCCAGAGTATATCATCAATCCTCAATAAATCTCTCAATTAAGGGTATTACAGGTCTGTTTTTAATATCTTCATATGTCCCGGTCTGGATCAATCGACCTTCATCTATGAAAAATACCCTATCTGCATTCTTGATTACATCTTTATAATCGTGGGTTACATACATGGTAGTGATCTTTAGATCACTTATTAATTTGATTACCATAGTTTAGTATATCCCTTTTTATTATAGTATCAAGATTTGTCAAGGGTTCATCTAATAATAAGATATCTGGTTCAGAACATAATGTCCTGGCGATTGCAAATCTCTGTTTTTCACCGCCGGATAGTTGGTGAGGGCAGCGATTCATATGATTATCCAGATTTACCAGGCTGAGATATTCGATTATCTTTTCAGCCCTCTTCTCCTTTGTCATGTAGTTTTTATCCAGGCAAAATTCCATACTCTGTTTGACTGTCATATGGGGCCACAAGGCAAGGTTCTGAAATATCAATCCCAGATGGCGTTTATTGGGAGGAAGACATCTGTCCTGGGAGCTGACAATCTCATTATTATTTAATATTATTTCACCCTTATCAGGGCTCTCAAGACCCGCGATAAGACGTAGGATAGTTGTCTTCCCGCTACCAGACCGCCCTAAAAGTGCGACAAATTCATGTCTCTCTATCTTGAATGAAATTTCAGATACGGCCATTGTATTGCCGAAACTCTTTGAAATATTACAAAACTCTATCATCAAACCTCTCCTTACTTAGGGCCTGACCGAAAACCTGTGTTTGAACCAAAACTGCCCAGGTACAAGGCGCATGAAAATTTTGTAACCGGAGTGTATTCAAATACATGAGGATTACAAAATTTTCATGCAACGCAGTAGATGGGTAGTTTTCGTTCAGACACTAACTGGCATAGAAAGGATGGGTAAACGCATGAAGATATTGGTAACAGGTGGTGCTGGTTTCATAGGTAGCAATTATATAATGTATATGCTCAAAAAATATCCGGATTACAAGATAGTAAACCTTGACAAACTGACCTATGCCGGAAATCTGGATAACCTGAGCGATGTGGAGGAGAATATAAACTATACCTTTGTGAAGGGAGACATTGCCGACGCCACCCTGGTGGATGATCTAATAAAGGATGTGGATGTGGTTATAAATTTTGCTGCTGAAACACATGTGGACAGATCGATAAGTGATCCTGCCGATTTTATAAAAACAGATGTTTATGGAACATACGTCTTGTTGGAGGCTGCAATGAGGCATGAGATAGATAGATTTATACAGATATCAACAGATGAGGTATATGGTGATGCTGGAGAGGAGCCATCAAAAGAGGATGCTCCACTTATGCCGAGGAGCCCCTATGCTGCTAGTAAGGCAGGTGCGGATAGACTGGCATTCTCATTTTGGGCCACCTATAAGACACCTGTAGTCATCACCAGGTGCAGCAATAATTATGGTTCTAATCAGTACCCTGAAAAGATGATACCCCTCTTTGTGACCAATGCCCTGGAGGATAAGCCCCTCCCTGTTTATGGGAATGGAAAGAATACAAGGGACTGGATATTTGTTGAGGATCACTGCCATGCAATAGATATTATACTTCACAGCGATGGGATAGAAGGTGAGGTCTTTAATATTGGATCTGGTATTGAGAAGAGTATCATTGAGATAGCAGAGATGATACTCAATATGCTTGGGAAGTCTGATGACCTGATTGAGTTTGTAAAGGATAGACCAGGGCATGTTATAAGACACGCTGTAAATACAGAAAAGATAAGATCGGTATTGGGCTGGCAGCCCTTGATCGATTTTAAGACAGGGATGGAGAGCACAATAAAGTGGTATAAAGAAAACGTGGAGTGGTGGAGAAGGATAAAGAGCGGAGACTATCTGGAGTATTATAAAAAGATGTATGAGAATAGATAGAAGAGGAGTGAATTAAGATGAAGGTAGTTGTAACAGGCGCGAGAGGGATGTTAGGGAGCGAGCTGATAGATATACTGACCCCTCTGGTTACATGTATAGGTGTTGATATAGATGATTTTGATATCACAGAGGAGGATCAGGCCATTAAAGGAGTGATGGGACTGAATCCTGATATTGTTGTCCATACTGCTGCGTATACTAATGTGGATAACTGTGAGAGGGATAAAGAATTGGCTTACAGGGTAAATGGAGAGGGCACAAGAAATATAGCGATAGCATGTAGCAGAATAGATGCCATGATGATCTATATAAGCACAGATTATGTATTCGATGGTACAAAGGGGGAGGTATATCATGAGGACGATCAACCCAACCCTTTAAATATATATGGGGATTCAAAACTCCGGGGAGAGAAAGAGATTCAGGAGACCCTGAGTGATTATTTGATTATACGTACTTCATGGCTCTATGGACCAAAAGGGAAGAACTTTGTAGATACAATCCTGAGGATTGCCCGGGAGAAGAAGGAACTTAAGATCGTTAATGATCAGGTAGGTTCCCCGACATTTACTATAGACCTGGCTAATGCAATATCTCGGTTGATCGATCTGAAGGGTAAGGGAGTGATCAATGTCGCAAACTCCGGGTCTTGTTCGTGGTATGGTTTCGCCCAAAAGATCATCGAACTATCAGGGATTAATGGTGTGACCCTTACACCTATCTCCTCCCATCAATCTGATCGCCCGGCCAAACGCCCATATTACTCTGTGATAGATTGTAGCCGGTTCAGGGATCTTACCGGTTACTTGCTGAGGAGATGGGAAGAGGCTCTGGCTGAGTATTTGAAGTAACCTAAGGAGCATGCAGCTACTGCCTACTGTCTACTGCTTCATCACTCTTAATCAAACCATGCAATTCAAATATCTTAACCTTACCGATTCTTCCTTTTATCTTATGTTGACGAAGCGATTTTACCTGCACTATCGATTCAATCCGCTGGTATGTTGCTTCGCTAATTAAAATCTGTCCTTTTTGTGCCATCGTTTCAAGTCTTACCGCTATGTTGACATTATCTCCGATTACAGTATAGTCCATAAAATCATCTGAGCCTATATTACCCATAATAACATCTCCGCTATTAATCCCGATACCCAATCCAAGGGCAGTAAACTCAGGGGAATCCCAACCTTTATGGATTTCGTTAAATTCCTTCTGCATTTCCAAAGCGGCTTTTGCGGCCTGAAGGGCATTATTACCATTATAGTAAGGGGGTCCAAAGATAACCATTAAGTTGTCTCCTATATACTTATCGATTATTCCATTGTATTGAAAGATTACCTTGGTCAGTCTCGAGAACAACAGATTCAGGATTTCTACCACCTTCTCTGGTTTTTGTCCTTCGGCAAAAGGGGTAAAGTCCCTTATGTCAGCAAAAAGTATGGTAATATCCTTCTTTTCTCCACCTAATTTTAAAAATCGTTCAGGCTCTTTCAATATCTGTGTAGAGAGTTCCTTTGAAACATAATGGTTTAAAAATACTTGCATTAACCTACTTTTTTCTTCCATAACAAGGGTCTTCTTTCTCTCTTCTATTGATTGGGCACCTTTAATGGCAATAACCGCATCTTGACAAAATATCTCGACAAATTTCAGGTCACCCTCTGAAAACTTTTCACTACTATTACCCAAACGATTGACATTCAAGACACCGATAGTTTTATCATCCAGAATAATAGGGGCACTTAAGGCCGAATGGATAGGATACCCATTTTTAACCATGCTTCCATATTTAATTACCTGGGTATCTTTGTTTAAGAGAAGGGATTTTCCCTCTTTTGCCACCCAACCAGCTATTCCCTCTCCTATTTCAATTTTGGACTGAAGAACCTCTTCTCTGTTTTCACCATATGCCGCCTTTGGTTCCAGAAAAGAGGTCTTTTCATCTATGATCAGCAAGGAAGATGTGTTGGCATGCAGGATTTCACAACTATTCCGGACAACCAGATCAAATATGCCCTGAATATCACCATCTTGTTTACCTGCACCGGCAATAACCTCGTAAAGACTCCCCAATTCTTTTACACGGGCCGACAATCTTTCTAGTTCAATCCTCTTTTCGATAATTTCCCATCTCAGTATCTTGATTTCCTGATGCTTTCTTAGGGAATAAAGGCTGGATAGTAAGACCAATGTCCCGAAAAATCCTAAATATAGACTTAGGCTTTCATTATCGACAAATTCAATATGGGAAAGAGGGAAAAGATTGGGCATAAAATAAATAATAAAGAAAAAAGTCAAGGTGAGTATAAGAAAGATACTGAAAAGCCAGAGTTCCCAATCCTTCTTTTCGATAGTTATTAATTCCGGAAATTTTTCGTGCAAATGAGATATATATTCTTTCATCTTCAACCTCTATGTGATACAACATCATTTTTATTAGGCCTGTTGTCATGAGTGTGTATTTATAAAATATAGAAGATAAAATATGTAATTTCAAAGATATCTTGATAGTGAAGGAATATTCATTTTATTTATTCCTTGTTCTTTTATTTAAACGATTTTTTTAATGAAATCTTCCCATACATTCCTTGACCATTTTTTTAAATCAAAAACATTTCCACTAACAGAATGAGACTCGTCAGATCCAAGATAGACAAAGCAGGATGTGGCTTCAGCAGGCAATAAAAGAGATGCAGGGTCTTCGTCTGAACGGGCAATTCTTCATCTGGGAAGGAGGCTTCAGTCCGGGATATAATGCCGACTTTTGCTTTTTTCTGAATTTGTCCCAAATTTATCTTTTTTGGGCATATGACACATTTTAACATAAGGGTCTTCCGAAAAATGTCGGAAGAACCACATATTATAGTCGAAAATATCAATAGAATGTTATTTAACAACATGGCAGTATAAGTTTCAGTTGACCAATCTCGGTCCTTTCTGATAATATCATAATCAATCTCCTTTTGATTAAACTATACTTTCAATGAGTTATACATCCTTTAAGAACTTAAATTAACTAATAGAGATGTTTAATAAAAGATTAATTCCTATTATTTGCTTGGCTGTTCTGTTCGTCTTTTTATCTCTCCTTGATCTTTCTCAAGCAGCACTTTGTGCCTTTCGGAATCCGGATAGAGGTATTTATAGGCTTTTTCCTGAAGCTACCGGATATAGGGTTGTAATAAAGTCAATGAATAAGGATATACAAAAAAAGATAGAGGAATATTTGAGGCAGAAACTCGATTATGATGAAGGAGGGGATCATACATTTTATTTTGTTTTAAAAGGTAAGGAAGTTATTGGAATCATTCATCCTCATGCAGAGAGGGGGACCTATGGGATAGTGGAGATGGTCTGGGCATTTACGTTGGAGGGTAAAATAAAAGATTATATTATTCAGCGATCAAGAGAGCGAAACACAAAGTTATTAAAGAGCAACAAGATTAGAATACAGTTTAAAGGCAAAGGAGTGGAAACACCTTTTACATTTTATGGTACTAAAAAGATAAATACCGATCTTTTCTCTTTTATAGAAGGAGCAGAGACAGCCGCCTCGATTGTTGCCTATAGTGCCAAAAAAAGTCTGATGTTATACAGGCTCTTTTTTCCCGAATATATACAAAAATCAAAAGAGAACGATATAGAGGAATAGGCAGTAGGCAGTAAGGATATTTAGTGTGAAAATAACAATCGGTAAAAAATTAACAACAGGATTTATAATAGTTATTAGCTTATTGATCGCAATGAGTGTAATAGCATACTTATCATTAACAAAGATTAAAATGAGTACTGATATACTTCAATATTATTCTGAAAAGTTAGAACGGACAGCAAACTTAAGATATCCTTTGCTTGAAGCACTAGTTATAAATGATTTTTTTATTGCTGGCGATTTACAGAAGAAAGACTATTTTGATTTATTATATGAAGGGGTTGAGAAAGCTATTAATGATTTTAATGAAGTAGAACTTGACGAAGAGGAAAATAGACTCTTCAGAAAATTAAAAACAGGATTTGCTATGGTAAAACAGAAATCAGATGAAATAACTAATATAGCTGATATAACACAAAAGGGGTTCCTTACTCCAGAAATAAATGAATTGGTGGAAGAAGTCGATTCTTATGCAGTTATTGTAATTGATAGCATGGAAGAACTTCATGATTTGATCAAGAAAAGGTTGAATGAGGTCACAACAGAGGCAGAAGAGATAAAGAAAAGGGGGATCAAGGTTACAGTTATGATTTCAATAATAACTATTATTCTGGGAGCCGGGATTGCTTTTGTCCTGACTATGAATATTACTAATCCTATCCAATCTCTAGTATTAGCTACCAACAGAATTGCAAGGGGAGATTTTGATTATCGCTCTGATATAAGAAGTGGGGATGAACTGGAAGATCTGGCGCATGAGTTTAATGATATGGCCAAAAAGCTCAAAATATCTTATTCTCATCTGGAAGAAAAAACCCGCGAATTAGAACAGAAAAATAAGGAGATAGAGAGTCTGGTTTCTATGGTCTCCCATGATCTTAAGACACCTCTTATCTCAATAGGTGGATTTGCTTCCCTATTGGAGAAGACTACGAAGGATTTTATTTCCCCCAAGAGTAAGAATTTTCTCGACCTTATAAAGAAAAACACCAGAAGAATGGAGGTCTTAATACAGGATATCTTAAAGCTATCCAGTATTAGCAATCTAATTGAGTTTTCTGAAAATATAAATAGCAAGGATATAGTTAATGAGGCTATCAATATCTTTCAAGTCGAATTAAATGAGAAGAGGATAAAGTTAAAGGTTGATGATGACCTGCCTGGAATCTACTGCGATAGCAAATGGATTGGTCATGTCTTTACTAATCTTATAAATAATGCTATTAAATTTATGGGAAATAACCCATCTCCCCGGATTAAGATCGGCTATAAAGAAAATGAAGATTTTTATCAATTTTATGTTGAAGACAATGGAATCGGGCTTAAAAAAGAATTTAAAGAGAAGATATTTGATCCCTTTCAACGGATTCATACAGAAAAAAATATTGAAGGATCTGGCATGGGATTGGCAATTGTTAAGAAAATTGTCGAGATCCATGGTGGGAAGGTATGGGTAGAGAGTGAAGAAGGCAAAGGGAGTATCTTTTATTTTACATTGCCAAAGAAAAGGTATAGATAGGGTCCAGAGTATAGTTAGGATAGATGCTGGCAGAGCTCTATCAGTATACCACCAGTACTTTTTGGATCTAAAAATGCAATGAGTGTGTTGCGTGACCCCTTTCGAAGCTCTTTATCTATAGGTTTAATACCTCTTTTTTTTAAGATGGTAAGTAAGGAGTGAATATCATCTACTTCAAATGAGATGTGGTGAAAACCATCTCCCCTCTTTTTTAGGAAACGGCTGATCCCTGTTGAGGGATCAGTAGGCTCAATCAATTCTATACCGGAATCACCGGCAAATAGATGTGCTACCTTAACACCATAGCTTGAGATATCCTCAATCTCTCCTCCATCCATCCCAAAGGAGGATTTATAGATATCCATTGCTGCCATGATATCTTTGACTACTATCCCGATATGGTCTATTCCTTTAATTTTCGATTTTCGATTTTCAATTTTCAATTTATTATTTTTCATGAAAAATATCTCTTTCCTTTGAAAATACCCTTTCAACCTCTCGCATGGACAAACAAGTTTGTCCATGCCACCCAGCTAACTCTTCAGGAGTGACAGCGCTTGCGCTGTTATTATGTTTATTCTGCAATCTACCAGGACAGCACAAGCGCTGTCACTCCGAAAAATTTCGTCTCCTTCTTTAAATCGAAAATCGACATTCGAAAATCGAAAATAAAAGGGATTTTAATTCCCCTTTATGCCGACTTATCGGCATGAGCGTTTCTCCTTCATCCTCTCCAAAAAGGTATATCCGATATTCAGGTTGTTATCTATACCGCTCCCTATAACTATTTCAGGTTTGATCTCACCGTGGAAATCAGAACCGCCAGTTATTAACAGATCGAGTTCATTACTGATTTTGACAAGATTCTCTGTTTGTTTCTGGGTATGTGTACTATAATATGTCTCTATCCCCATAAGACCTAATGATTTAAGTCCTGATATCGTCTTCTTCAGATTCATATAGTCTGATATATAAAGGTAGGGGGGGTGGGCAAGGACAGGGATACCGCCTGTATTAAGGATCAATCCTATTGCATCCTCTGTATTGAATCTTCCCTTTTCTGCATACGCAGGTTTTCCCTTGCCAAGGAATCTATCAAATGCCTCATTAAAATCCTTTACAAACCCCTTCCTCTGGAGTATCTGGGCAAAGTGGGGGCGACCCACCTGACCATCAGCAATAGACTTAACTTCATCATAGGTTATCTTCATCCCAAGCTCATTCAATTTCTTAACGATCCTTGTATTCCTGGTATCCCTTTCAGACTGGAGAAAGGCCAATTTTTCTAGAAGGGTTGAATCACGGTAATCGATATAATAACCCAACATATGCATAGTACCGCTATTAAAGTCAACACTTATCTCTATCCCCGGCACTATCTCTACACCGTATTTATCCCCAGCTTGCATCGCCTCTTCTATGCCGCTCACATTATCATGATCTGTGATCGCCACTGCAGAGAGCCCGAGTGATGATGCAAGCCTCACCAGTTCTTCAGGGCTACTCGAACCATCAGATGCAGTTGTATGTGTATGAAGATCTATTATTCTTTTCATATTTTTCCTCTTTCGTATTAATGCGCTTCATTCCAATTGTCACCCCAATTTATATCAACAGTTACCGGGATAGAAAGCTCCATTACCCCTTCCATCTCCTCCCTTACAAGTTTTATCATGATCTCCTTTTCATCTATAGGTACCTCAAAGACCAGTTCATCATGCACCTGGAGTATCATCTTTGATCTTAAACCCTCCCTCTTCATCCTCCTCGAGATATTTATCATAGCCATCTTTATGAGATCCGCTGCCGAGCCCTGGATAGGGGTATTTATGGCAGTCCTCTCTGCAAACTCCTTTACCTGCCTGCTTTTGCTCTCCAGGTCAGGGAGATACCTCCTCCGCTGAAGGAGTGTTGTCACGTAACCATTTTCATATGCCTCTTTGATAGTCCTGTCTATATATTCCTTCACCTTCCTATAAAGGGAAAAATATCTTTCTATGAATTCCCTGGCCTTTTTTTGTGATATCCCCAAATCCCTGGATAATCCGTAAGGGCTTATACCATATATAATACCAAAATTTACAGCCTTTGCAATTCTCCTCATCTCAGGTGTGATCATCTCAGGGAACACACCGAAGACCTCTACAGCAGTCCTGGTGTGTATATCTTCACCCTTTTTGAAGGCCTCTGTTAGAACCTCATCCCCTGAGACATGTGCAAGTATACGGAGTTCTATCTGTGAATAGTCGGCTGAGACAATAATCCACCCTGATTCAGCGATAAATCCCTTTCGTATTTCACGGCCGATCTCTGTCTTTATAGGGATGTTTTGCAGATTGGGATTACTGCTGCTCAGTCTACCTGTTGCTGTTACAGTCTGATTAAAAGATGCATGTATCCGCTTGCTGGAGGGATTTATCATTGCAGGAAGGGCATCGACATATGTCGATTTTAACTTCATAAGCTGTCGACAGGCAAGTATATCTGCTGGCAGATCATGTTGGATCGCCAATTCCTCTAGCACCTTTACATCTGTAGAATATCCTGTCTTTGTTCTCTTTATAGGCTTTAACCTTAGTTTGTCAAAGAGTATTGTGGCGAGTTGTTTGGGTGATTTTATGTTAAACTCCTCCCCAGCTATAGTATATATCCTTGAAACATATTGATTTATGTCCCTCTCCAGGCGGGTTGACATTTCTTTCATAAAATCCTTATCAATCTTAACGCCATTTATCTCTATCTCTGCAAGTACATCTATTAAAGGGAGTTCCACCTCATGATATAGCCTTGCTACGCCATTCTTTTCTAGTACTGGTGATAGGATATTTGTTAATTTAAAGGTGATGTCTGCATCCTCGCAGGAATAGTTGGCCGCATCCTGGATATCAACCTCTTGAAAACCGATCTCCTTGGCCCCTTTCCCTGCCACCTCGCTATATGAGGTCATTCGGTAATTGAGGTGCTCTAAGGCAATATCCTCCAGGTTATGGTTATGCTTGGAGGGATTTATGAGGTATGAAGCAATCATACTATCGAATGCGATCCCCTTCAGGTGTATTCCAGCCAAGGAAAGGACGATTATGTCATACTTTATATTCTGTCCATACTTCTCTATCTTACTGTCCTCAAGGATTGGTTTTAGCATTGATAGCACATAATCACTGTCAAGTTGTTCGGGGACCCCTTGATAGTTGTGTCTGATAGGGATATAGAATGCCTCATTCTCTTTCAATGATATAGAGATACCCACTATTGTCGCCCTCACAGGCTCTTTATGTGTAGTCTCGAGATCAATGCTAAAGCCCTTTGTCATCTTTAATCTTTCTATCAGTCCTTCGAAATCCTCTCTTTTAAAAATAATCTTGTAGTCTTTGTCAGATACATCCTCCTGTGGCGTCAGTTCTTTAAGGAGGCTGGCAAATTCCAGCTCCTTTAAGAGTCTGATCACCCTATCCTGCTCTATCCCTCTTTTCTTTAACTCATCTATATTGATATCTATATCCATATCGGTTACGAGGGTACTGAGCCTCCGGCTCAGTCGTGCCTGATCTTTATACCTTAACAATTTTTCCTTAATCCTGGCGTTATCTACCTTTTCAGCATTAGCAAGGAGGGTCTCTATATCTCCAAACTTCTTTATCAGGGCTGTTGCTGTCTTGGGTCCTATTCCTGGAACCCCGGGGATATTATCAGATGTGTCACCCATCAGGGCCATAACCTCTACTACCCTTTTTGGCTCTACCCCGAATTTTTCTATAACCTCCTTCTCCCCGAATAGCCTATTCTTAAGTGTATCTAACATCTTCACATTTGGGGAAATCAACTGCATTAGATCCTTATCCCCACTTACAATGGTCACCTGATATCCCTCCCTCTCTGCCCTCTTTGTAATTGTCCCTATGATATCATCCGCCTCATATCCTTCTATCTGTAAGGCAGGTATATTAAATGCCTTAACAAGATCGTGGATGTATGGGATCTGGGGGACAAGATCGTCTGGCATGGAAGGACGATGGGCCTTATACGCAGCATATTCCTCTTCCCTGAAGGTCTTCCCTTTTGCGTCAAATACAATAGCGAGGTAATCCGGGCCTTCCTCCCTGAGTATCTTTAAAAGCATGATAGCGAAGCCGTAGATCGCATTAGTTGGGAGACCCTTTGAGTTAGACAAATACTGTCTTATAGATCGGAAGAGCACACGTCTGAACTCCAGTCACATTCCTTTATCTCGTATGCCGTCTTCTGCTTGAAAAAAAAAAAAACCAACACATGTACAACCAGAC
>CAJVYE010000013.1 GCA_913009285.1 uncultured Nitrospirota bacterium
GCAGTTGATGGAGATGATGAGGCCAGGTGGGTTACTGACAGGATTTCACTGATAAGGTACGGAAAAAGGATGGCTTATGAAGATTTTGCCATTATTTACAGTGCAAATATCTAGTCAAGGCTTTTTGAAGAGGCCTTGAGGAGAAAGAGGATTCCCTATTCAGTAGTAGGGGGAACTAGTTATTTCGAGCGCAAGGAAATCAAGGACCTTGCCGCATATCTTAAAATTATTGCCAATCCACTTGATGACTTGAGTCTGTTAAGAGCAGCCAATACACCAAAAAGAGGACTGGGGCCTTCTGCGATAAGAAAACTTGCAGATTTTGCGCAGAATAATTCTATAACCCTCCTTGAAGCATTCATGAGGGCGGGGGAGATAACAGGCATGGGAGAAAAGGTATCGGGTTCCGCAATAGGGTTTGCCAGTTTGATTAACCGGTACAGTGCTCTCTTCTTGAAAAACAAAGAAATGGGTAAGGTCTTTAGATCTCTCACCGAGGAGATAAATTACCAAGATTATATTTATGAACTATATAAAACACCAGAGACAGCCATAAGAAGAGTTGAAAATCTTGAGGGATTTATCGATTCACTTTCCCATTATGAGACAGATGGTGAATCGCCATCCCTTCATGGATTTCTCGAAACACTGGCCCTTACCGACCTTCTGAGAGAAAAAGAAGAAAAGATAAGTCGTGGAGTAACCCTTATATCCTTTCACTCCTCCAAGGGATTGGAATTCCCGGTGGTTTTTATTGTAGGTGTGGAGGAAGATATACTCCCACACAAAAAATCCATGGATCTGGATGGGGCTGTAGAGGAGGAAAGAAGGCTTTTCTATGTCGGCATAACCAGGGCCATGAAGGAATTATACATAACTTATACTGACCACAGAATAAAGTATGGGAAAAATGCTCCTGCAACCCCATCAAGGTTTTTAGATGAGATCCCGGATGAAGTGGTAAAAAGGCTCGATAGCATCGAAAAAACAGACCCTGAGCAGGACGAAAAGGACGCAAACAATTTCTTCGCCGACATACAGGCGATGCTGGGAAGCTGAAGTAAGAGTCAAATTAACAATGCCAAAGGCGGTGGTAATTTGACTCATTAAATTCGATCCAAGGCCCTTGATAGATCATAGATGATGTCCTTGGTTGGCTCAATTCCAACCGAGAGCCGGATTCCTCCTGGTTCAATCCCATCCTTTACCTGTTCTTTAGGGGGGATTTCAGCATGTGTCATAGAACTGGGATGCTCCACCAATGTGCGGATCTGCCCCAGGCTGACTGCCAGTGTAATTGTATATCCTTCTTTAGCCAGGTAATTGATTAGTCTCTTCCCTTTTTTTAATGCCAACTCATAACTTCCTTTCAAGACAAAATAGAGCATGGATCCAGGGGCAAACCGATCGTCAAAATCGATCATTTGTCTCTGTGCCAGATCATATTGGGGAAATGATTTAAGACCAGGATAGCTGACCCGCTCAACCTTGTCATGGTTTTTCAGAAATTGAGCGATATTCTTAGCAGAGCGCTCTTGAGCCTCGAGACGGAGTGAAAGGGTGGAGAGTCCAAACACCATGATATCCCATGCTGATTTAGGAGGGAGAACACCCCCAAGATCCTTCCTATAGTAAAGGAGATCATGTTCATACAACCTAGAGGTAATAACCGCTCCTCCCATGTCAGTACCAAATCCACAGATATTTTTGGTTAAACTATGGACTACCATATCAGCTCCCAGGGTAATAGGACGCTGGCAAAAGGGTGTGGCAAAGGTATTATCCACAATAGTGCGGATCTTCTCATCCTTTTTTCTCTTTTTGTTAACCGCTTTTACGATCTCACTGACCCCTGAGATATCTATCAATTCCATGGTAGGATTAGATGGCGTCTCAAAGTAAATTGCCCGTGTCCTGGTATTGATCTCCTTTTTC
Source organism: uncultured Nitrospirota bacterium (assembly GCA_913009285.1). Lineage (GTDB taxonomy): Bacteria > Nitrospinota > Nitrospinia > SZUA-224 > SZUA-224 > SZUA-224. The sequence goes on from CAJVYE010000013.1 coordinate 1,936, forward strand.
AGCGCAGATAGATCGGTCAGGTCAATGGTCTTTACTCCAATCCTATAACGGGGATACCAGCGATGAAAAAGACTGTAGGTACAACCATAGAGTGTTCGGTGGGTTATAACCTCATCTCCTGAAGAGAGGGTCACACCTAACGAGGCAGAGATAGCAGCCATCCCGCTAGAAAAGGTGATAGCAATATCCCCTTTCTCTGCAAATGCCAGATTTTCTTCAAGGATCCCCCGCGTAGGTTCCCCTAATCTGTCATATATGTAGATAGGGGGGTGCTCAACATATTTTTTTTTGTCATACTCTTTAGCAAATTCAATAAATCCTTTTGCAGCACGCCTGGCCGAATCAAGACGGAAGGCTGTAGATGAAGTAATCGGCGGAATCACATGGTGGCGATAATCCCACCTCGGTGTTTTAAAACGACCATGGATCAGGAGGGACTTAATAGAATATAGTCCCCCCCTTACCTTTTTGAACATACCCATAATAAGGATCCTTAATTAGTGCCTGACTGAAAATCTGTGTCTGAACCAAAACTGCCCAGGTACAAGGCGCATGAAAATTTTGTAACCGGAGTGTATTCAAATACATGAGTATTACAAAATTTTCCTGCAACGCAGTAGATGGGCAGTTTTCGTTCAGACACTAATTAATGATCGCTCTTTGTCGGCTTTTTTCCGTTATAGCCATCTGCCAAAGAGGTATTAACATGAACAACAGCCTTGTTAGTATTTTCATAGGGTGATCCGATCCTTGGAGGTAGGGCATCTGCTTGTGCCTGAGTTGTGATAACAGAGCCTGGTGGCACATAACGGTTATCCGGGATAATTACCCCATTTGTAATTAAGGATTTAACACCAACAGCCACATTCTTTCCGACCTTTGCATTAAAGACTTGGGACTGCATACCGATAAATGTATCATCTCCGACATAGGCAGGACCATGAACCAGAGATTGGTGAGCAATAGAGACCCTTTTGCCTATATAGACGGCATATCCTGTCTCGTCATTAGATTCCTTGACACTCAATCTTTTCCCATTGGCTGAAAAACGTCTTCCTTCTATTTGTACCCAGTGGCCATGGTGTATCTCCTCAGTCTCTAGGGCATGAATTCCTGCTCCATCTTGGATGTTTGATTCATCTCCGATATGAAGTGGTTGGCCCTCATCTCCACGGACAAACGAGTGAGGAGCTAAATAAACCCTTTTCCCGATTGTTACATTTCCGATTACAACAGCCTCCGGAGAGACATAAGAGGATGGATCAATCTTGGGAGAGGTCACTTCTTTATCAAAATCGGTCAAAACGTTTTTCGCAATTCTTCCTTTAGACGCGCAAGAGACTATACCTGAACAGAATAAAATAATAACAAAACCAATAAAAGTGTTCTTCATAAGAAGATTTGATTTCATTGTATCCCCCTTTCAAATAATTTAAAGTTATAGGTATAAAAAAAATTCCATTTAGTATTTAAGCTAAGCTAACCAGAAATTGAAAATCAATAAAAATCAAAAATTAAAGATAAAAAATCAAATTGCATTTTTAAAATCACCTCCTTTACTTGTTATCTTTTAATAAATAACTAATAAATCCCTTTGCATCATTACTACTCCAATCCCTGTAACCCACTGTCTTTCCAATGATATTTCCTTTGCGATTAATGATATAATTAACAGGAATCCCTGAAACACCGTACTTACGACTTGCAACTTGATTAATGTCAGAGGCAGCAGGATATGTCAGATTATGTTTTTCCATGAAATTTCTTATTTTGGGATTTACCTTTTTTGCTGGTCCAGAGTCGTTAAAGATCCCAAGGGTAACAAAATCTTTATCCTTAAATTCATTATGCAGCTTCTCTAAGGAAGGAGCCTCCTTCCGGCACCATCCTCACCATGTAGCAAAAAAGTTTAAAAGTATTACCTTGCCTTTTAAATCTTTTAAGCTTATCTCCTTTCCATTGATATCTTTAATTGTAAAATCAGGTGCATTGATATCTCTTGATGCCTTTGCAATCCTCAATTTTTCAAAATACTCTTCTCCTCCTTCTACTCTTTGAATAAATATACCCAGGGTAATAAAGATTACAGCAAACAATAGCCCATATAATCTTTTTTTATTATATTTTTTCATTTGACTCTGTCCTCCTTGAAATTTTTAAATTGCAATAAAGAATATCTTGTAATGCACCTTATGTCAACCTGTAAATTCAAAAGACTGAAGCTCTCTTATCCTCTTTACTGCTGGAGGATGTGAATAATAAAAGCCAGCATACCAGGGATGGGGATGCAGATTGGAGAGATTGTCTTTGGATAATTTTATGACAGAACCGATCATACCTTCTGGATTTCCTATTAATTCACAGGCAAAACAATCGGCTTCCCTTTCATAACGTCTGGAAAAAAAGCTACTTATTGGTGTAAATGGAAAAGAGACAATACTACCTATGAAGGCCAGTATCACCAATTTTGCGAAAAGTGTAGGTGGCGCAATGTGAAACATATCTGTCAAGATATCTGTCTGAATAATTCTAAAGGCAATATAAATAACTACCAATCCGATGAGTTCTGAAACCACTAAAAGCTTTAAAAGATGTCTTTTCTTCCAGTGTCCGGCTTCATGTGCCAGTACAGCAAGAATCTCATTATCCTCCATTTTTTTTAGTAGAGTGTCATACAGAACGATCCTTTTAACCTTGCCAATACCTGTAAAATAAGCGTTTGTATGTTTACTTCGTTTGGATGCATCCATCTTAAAGATTCTGCTTACCCTGATTCCAATCTTTAGCATTAACTCTTTGATTTTATCCTCTAGTCTCTCTTCATCGATAGGTGTAAACTTATTAAAGATTGGTTCAATAACATAGGGTGAGATATACATCATAAAGAGAGTAAATATCAAGAAGAAACCCCATACCCATAACCACCAATAATTGGGATTTGCTTGAATCAACCAGAGTCCAACCGATATCATGATACCCATGAGAATCGTAGAAAGTAACAACGATTTAAAAATATCTGTTATCCATAACCATGGCGTTACAGTATTGAAGCCATACTTATTCTCTATCTTGAATGTGCTATATAGACTAAAGGGTATTGAAAGGATGATTTCAGCATAACCCAGAATCAGGAAAAATCCTATCCCTGATAAAATAAATGGCAAATTTAGGGATGAAATCCATGAATTATAAACACGCAATAAACCACCAAAGAGAAATATAAGCAAAAGAATATTATCGAAAATGGATTCAATAAATCCGAAGCGAGCGAGTTCTACAGTATAGTCTCTGGTTTTTTTTAACAATTTGGCATCAATATGTCCTTCAAACTCTGGTGGTATGTCTGCTCCATATTTTTCAAGATGGCGCAGGTTGAGAAATTTTAACCAATAGCCGAAAAGTACGACTAAGACATAGCTACAAAGAAGGATAACGAGATATATTTCCATAAGGTACCCTAAATTAAAGAGAACTAAAAGTGGCTTAAATGCCTAAAGTGAGCTAAAGTTTAATGGGAATAAAAGAATCATTCTCACAATTAAAACTTGCCAAGAAGACATTTTTAATGTAAAAAATAATTATACTATATACTATCTAAATACTGAATGATATAAATTATTTATGTTAGAAAAGATTCCTTATTCGACGTTGATCATAGTCGCCATATTACTTGGACTGGCCCCTTTCAGACCTATGCCTCACCTGTTCGAGAAATTGATTATGCTATATAAGGGGACCCTGAATCGTCCCATTGATATATTTGACCTTTTTCTTCATTCCTCTCCTATTATCTTGATTATTGTAAAGTTTGTTATGGAGAGGTATCATTAAAACAATATAGTCCCCTCTCCCCCTTGGGGAGAGGGTTAGGGTGAGGGAGTTTTATGAGTTTGTGAAATAATTAAGAAGACTATAGAAAAGAAGAAAATCCCCTCACCTCAATCCTCCCCGGGGGGAGAGGAGGTAATATGGAAAAATGTCAATTTATTTCTGACCCGTCCCAAAGGAAAGATTATGCAAAATAGGTTGAAAAAGACTATCATCGAAGAGGTGGATAGGCTAAAACCAGATCTTATTGATATCTGTATGACCATCCATTCTAATCCTGAGGTAAAATTTAAGGAGTTTAAGGCAGTAGAGGTGCTTACAACCTTTTTGAAGAAAAATGATTTTGAGGTGACACAGGGAATCGGTGGACTTGAAACCGCATTTAATGCAGTATTTGAAGGTTCAGGTGATGGTCCTACAGTCGCATTTTTAGCAGAGTACGATGCACTCCCTCAAATGGGTCATGCCTGCGGGCACAATATTGCAGGAACTGCCAGTGTTGGTGCAGCCGTTGCATTGAAGAAGGTGGCTGCCGATTCTATCGGGAAGATCGTTTTAGTTGGGACACCAGCAGAAGAAGGGGGAGGGGGTAAAATAATCCTTATCGAGAAGGGGTTATTTAAAGATATAGATCTGGCGATGATGATTCATCCCTCCAATAAGACAAGAATAGTAAGACTGATGCTTGCAGTTGTAGAGATAGTATTTGTCTTTCATGGAAAGGCAGCACACGCAGCAGCATATCCGCACGAAGGGATTAATGCACTTGATGGTGTTATACTTACCTTTAATAACATAAATGCACTGCGTCAGCAATTAAAGGACGAAGCAAGGATACATGGGATTATTACAGAGGGGGGATATGCCCCAAATATCATTCCAGAAAGGGCATCAGCCGAATTTTATGTGAGGGCATTGAAGGAGAAGTATTTCAAAGAAGTAGTTGAAAAGGTAAAGGAATGCGCAAGAGGTGCTGCAATGGCAACAGGTACAAAACTGGATATAAAAATGGGAGAGCTTACATACCGGCCGTTCAAACCAAACTATACCTTAGCAGAGATATTCAGAGACAATCTCTCTCTCCTAAATATTAAAGAAGATCCTGGAGATGAGAAAGGAGATATGGGGTCATCCGATATTGGGAATCTTAGTCAGACGATTCCCACAATCCATGCAGATATTTGCATATGCGATGATGAGGTTGTATGCCACTCTCCTGGTTTCAGGGATGCAGCTATATCAGAGAAGGGGATGAAGGGGATGATCACAGGTGCCAAGATGCTTGCACTTACTTCCCTTGATATCTTTAGATCCCCTGAGAAGATGGATATGATCAGGAAAGAGTTTAAAAGAAATTGAAAATTTTTAATTGGATTTTTTATAAATTATATGATATAAAAGAGACTTCAGAAGAGATCACAGTGTTTCTACAGGATAAAGGCGACTTATATGCGGCTAACTAAAGAGATGATAGAATATATATCGCAAATAGTTACGACAGATATAATCAAGAAGGATTATGTTCACCCCCTTGTCAAGGAGAAGGAGATATCAGCTGCAATTGCTCATGTTATTACAGAGGATCTTATGGTGGAGGATAGATTGAACGAGGAGGTAAAGGAGATATTAAGAAAATATAGTAATGATATAGATAAAGGAAATGTGGACTACAGGAGTGTGTTCCTGATGATAAAAAAGAAGCTTGTTAGAGAACGTGGACTGATATTGTGAGGAGGGGTATAGAATTCCTGGAATTCTATATAAGCTATGAAGTTAAATCGTGGAAAAATAAATCACCTCTCTAATCTGATAATAAAGAGATTGTCAGAGAGTGGAATGGTGGAGTTTCTGAGGGAGTCCAATGATGTCCGTCTCCAGGTCGTATCGTCCATCACCGAGGAATTGAAGATAGATGATGTGGTTGATGAGGCGGTAAGGAAGACCATTAATTCATACTCAAAGAAGATACCAGAGGGGAGTAATGAATGGGAAGTTATGTATAACAAACTCTACGATGATGAAATGAAAAAGAGAAGGGGATTTTAAATGAGGCTTTTACTTATCTCACCTACTGAGCTGGATATGTATATGAAGCACTCCACGAAGGAGGCAAGGTCATTCTGGTTTGCCAGATTGAGTTTGACAATGGTTGCAGCACTGACGCCGCCAGATGTGGAGGTATCCATTGTTGACGAAAATCTTGAGGATATAAATTTCGAAGATAATATAGACCTTGTAGGAATATCAGTGATGACTGCCCATGCTCCAAGGGCTTACGAGATATCTGAACAGTTCAGGGCAAGAGGGGTAAAGGTGGTATTAGGGGGAATACATCCAAGTGCAATACCGGAGGAGGCGATACAGCATGCCGATGCTGTAGTTATAGGTGAGGCAGAGGGTTTATGGGCATCTCTGATTGAGGATTTTAAGACGGGACGGATGAAGAAGTTGTATAAAGCATCAAAACCATGTGACCTTGTCGATCTTCCTATTCCTAGGAGAGATCTCCTGAAGAAGGGTGCCTATAATATAGGCAGTACTGTTCAGACTACAAGGGGATGTCCATTCTCCTGTGAGTTCTGCTCTGTTACAGAGTTTTTTGGAAGGGGGTATCGTCAACGCCCTATCGATGAAGTTATCCGTGAGATTGAAGGGATAGATAGTAATTTCATTGCCTTTGTAGATGACAACATGATAGGAAATCCTAAGTATGCCAAGGAGTTATTCAGGAGAATGGCCCCACTAAAGTTTCAGTGGGGAAGTCAGGCAAGCATTACCATGGCACGGGACCTTGAGCTTTTGAAATTGGCTAAAAAGAGCGGGTGTGTAGGTATGTATGTGGGGCTGGAGAGTCTATCTACCGACAGTTTAGCAGGTGTTGGGAAGACATTTAATAATGTTGATAAATATGAAGAGGCCATTAAAAAATTTCATGATCATGGGATCATGGTAATAGCAAGCATAATATTCGGTTTTGATAGCGATAATGAAGGGATATTTGAGAAAACAGTAAGATTTTTAGAGAAGAATAAGATTGAAATGGCTACATTTTATATACTTACTCCTCTTCCGGGGACGGTATGGTCAAAAAGATTGATGAGTGAAAACAGGATTATAAACCAAGACTGGTCTAAATATAATGGTGGTCACGTATTGTTTAAACCTAAGATGATGTCACCTGAGACCTTGAGTGAGGGATATCGCTGGGCATATCATCAGTTCTATTCCATCCCTTCAGTGGCACGAAGGTTGTTCCGCATCCATGACAGGATCCCTCAAAAGTTCATGTTGAACTGGGGTTTTAGAAGGATGATCAAAAAGGTGCCCGGAGGAAAACTTTCGCCCTTTTCTGAGATATTAAATAAACTGCAGAAGACTATACCTACATTGCCAACAGAGGACCTTATACCACATACTATAAAGGTGGTAAAAGACAAGGCACATGAGACCGCAGAGAAGATCGATTATTTTTTGAAAATAAAGGTTCAAAAGAGTGAAAGGCTTCACGCTATATCGATAGATCTATATGGAGTGTTGGATAAGATTACAGCAAAGAAGTTGAGAAAAAAGATACTCCTTGCCTTCAAGAAGGGTAAGATGGATATAGTTTTGAATTTTAAAAATGTAAGCCACATAACCCCGCAGGCGTTAAGGGTCTTATTTCACAAGAGGATCAGGAAGGTACAAAAATACGGGATCAAACTGAAACTCTTGAACCTGAACTCCTCAATAGAGGAGCTTCTTAAGGATTTTGGTCTAGAGTCTTGTTATGTGACGCATATAGAACCACCTCGAGCTTGACGATCAACGAAGGATCAATCTCTTTTCATCTATCTTAAATTTTTTATCTTCTCTGGTAATATAACACATCTTTATGAGTGGATCATGCTCGAAGATTAATAGCCAATCTTCTTTAAAGGCCTGATTCAATATCTCCTTTTTGGTCTTCAAGGTTACAAGAGGAAAAAGATCATAGCTCATAATATAAGGAAAGGGGATATGGGAGGTTGTAGGTATTGAATCCCCTAAATAGATGGCCTTTTGCCCTTCAGATTCTATTAGGACAGATTGATGATACCGTGTATGGCCCGGTGTTTTAATAACTCTAATACCTTTTTCAATCTCTGTATCTCCTTCGATTAGTATTGATTGATTTGTTATATCCAATAACTGAAAATCTTCAAAGATATAACTGGCCCTTGTACGTTCATTGGGATTTAAGGCATTCCTCCACTCCCCTTTCTGGATGAAGTACTTTGCCTTTGGGAATGTAGGTGTAATCTCTCCTTTTTTATTTTTAATAGTATTTCCTCCTGCATGATCAAAATGCAGGTGGGTATTTATTACAATATCAATATCATCTGGTAAGATTCTCAGCTTTTTTAGTGAGTTTAAAAGATGTTGTCTCCTATCTATTTCATAGATCTGGTAAATTTTTTCATCATATTTATCACCCATACCTGTATCTATAAGAATATTCCTTTTCCCGGTCTTTACTAATAAGAGATTCAGTGCCATAAGTATCCTGTTTTTTTTATCTGCAGGATTGGTCTTTTGCCATAGAACCTTGGGCACGGTTCCAAACATGGCCCCACCATCTAACATAAAGGATCCATCAGAGATTAGGTATATCTCAAACTTACCGAATTTCAAAATTAAATTCCTCGTAATATTCGTTGATAGTTGTTAGTTTTCCGTTGCAAAAAAATAGTATTTAGTTTTTAATTATCTCAAGATTTTTGTAAAAACTCCACCCTTTTCTTTTTGTCGCAGCAATTGTTTTGTTATTGACTTCCCCTATTTTAGGGTGTATCTTTTTTTTCTGTTCGATGGATAATTTATCTGGAAGGGGGGTGAGATAAGATATTTTTTCCCCATTACCTAATCATTCAACCGATCCAGTGGACTTTGAAGACCGTCAATATCGCGTTGCATGACATGGGTATATATTTCGGTGGTTTTCACATCGGCATGCCCCATAAGTTTTTGAACCACACGGATATTAGTGCCTGTTTCAAGTAAATGAGTTGCAAAGCTGTGACGAAAAGTATGGCATCCGGCCTTTTTATGAATTTTTGCCTGGCTCAAAGCTTGTTTGACCGCCTTTTGCAGTCCAGATTCCATAACATGATGACGCATGATTTTTCCGGACCTGGGATCTTTTGACAATTTTTTTGCAGGGAAAACATATTGCCATCCGGTTTCTTTGGATGCATTAGGGTATTTGCGAGGAAGCGCCCCAGGGATGTAAACCTCCCCGAATCCTTCCCGGATATCCTCCTTATGTAATGCAACAACATAATCAATTTGTTCTTGTAATTCCTGCTGTATGGAGTCGGGCAGAATTGCTGTGCGGTCTTTGCCGCCTTTTGTGTTACGTATAAAAATCCTGCCCTGGCCAAAATCTACATCCTTGATGCGCAAACGAACACACTCCATAAGCCTGAGATCACAACCATACAACAATTTCGCCATCAGGGCGTGCTTTCCCTTCATATTGCCAAGCAGCTTTGCAACTTCCTCTTTCGTCAATACTGTTGGCAGATTCATTCTCCGCTTTGACCGTGTTGGGGCAATACCATCTCCCAAATCAATATCAAGAACCTTTTTATATAAGAATATCAATGCATTCAATGCCTGTTTTTGGGTTGCGGCAGCAACATTCTTCTTTTCGGTAAGGTAGCTCAAAAACCGCTCGACTTCATTTTTACCCATATCTTTAGGATGTGTTTTGCCGTCATAAAATTTTATATACTGTAATATCCAGGAAGAGTAAGACTGCTCGGTCCTGTAGGCATAATGGTAATATCGTAAAACTTCACGGACTTGATCCATTAAACGATATTCCGGATT
>CAJVYE010000014.1 GCA_913009285.1 uncultured Nitrospirota bacterium
CGAACTTGAAATAATTGTTTTGAATAATTTGAGCTTCCTGGGGTGGGGGGTTGTGTTTTATTTGGGGGGTTAAGTTGGGGTGGCCTTTGGGTGTGGGAGGTTTGCCTCTGGATACATTTAGGTCTGGTGTGGTGGTTTATATATATGTAAAAAAAAAAAAAAAAAAAAAAATACTACATATACCCCCTCCCCTGGGCATTTTATTTCTTAGTTAAGGGAATTATCCAGACTCCTTCACTCATTGCCCATTTCACACGACACCCCTCCACCCAGGTAGATCTAATTTTTTCATACAGTCATTTCCTCATTTGGTCATTTGGTCATTTGGTCATTTTCTTTTGAGGATTAAATCCTTATTTTAAGGCACCCGTTCGAGGATATAGGGAGGGAAAGAGGAAAAGGATGGCCTCGGAAGGCTTATCCTCATTATGTTATTATTTCATAGCTGTTTTGCCACATAAGTTGCGGATTACAAACAATATAGTTATTCATTTGTTCAGCTATCACTCTATCAAATGTAGAATTAAAATACCAATCACTATCCATAGTTGGATATAAGTCAAGTAGATGTTGAATTTTATCCTGTTTAAATCTTAACAGAAGTCCATTTTTTCCGCACTCGCCTTCTATAATGTCATTGGACTTTGTTATTATACAGAATAACCAATATTTATCTTTCATAACCTGTTTAATCCTTAATGAATAGAGGCTTGGGGTAAAACCCAAGCCTCTTGTTTTTATTTCTTATTTATCCAACAGACCCTGTTCCTTCAGGGATTTCATTGTGGCAACCATTTCCTCCATTGTCATACCCAGTTCGGCCTCTGCAGCCTTGGCCTTCTGAGCCATTACCTTCAGAGTTACCCCAGTGGTCCGTTGTCCGACTTGATAACCATCCGCCAAAACCTGCATGGCTTCATGGCCTTCAGGTTTTAAAGTTCCATCCTCCTCAAATCCAACATCCTTATAATTGGGACGGGTTGAGAATTGTCGGATACCGGCTTCAATGAGAACTGCCAAAGAACAATCATACCGCTTTTGGCATTCCTCGTCAGTTGTTGGTACTCCCCACAAGATTTGATATTTGACATCTGACTTGGCGGTAAAACCAATGTTAGTAATCAAGTTGGTTTTGTTGTCAAATTCTCGTACTGGGGCACAATATTCAATTTCTCTCTTGTTGTTCTCGGCCATTTTATGACCCTCCTTATTGTTAAAATGTTTTAGTTTGTTTTGCACCACTTTGTTGTATTCACCTCCTTCCATTATTTTTTTGTTGTCGCTCTTAGTATTGCACATTCCATGCCAATTGTCAAGAATTGCAGAAATAAAGTCATAACTCATTGATTTTATTATATAAAAAAGGGTAAAATAAATTCTTTATACCACTCTGTGGTACTGCACAAACCATACCAATTAAGTAAAGTTTTACCCAAAAAAGGATAATTAATTACCTAACTGGTCCTAACCTGTTGTAATCATTGACTAAATCATTGGGGTATGGATTACATACCTCAAGCCTGGGTACTTTCTACCCAGGGGTATTGCAATACGCAACTGGTAATCAATCCCTCCAAGGAGGATAGGATAATCACGAAGAACATACCCTCCCTTCCCTCATTGATTACCAAGGATGATTCCATACCCTTAAGACAATGGTAATCCTGGAGGGAAGGAATGATAGCATTACCATGATTATGCTGGAGGGATTGGTAATCACGGAGGGGTCTGGGGGGATTCACTACCCTGCCACCCTTGTGAAACCTCTCCTAATCAGCTATATACTTTTTACAATTCTAAACGAGTGGGGGGAAGGGAACCAAGGAACCAAACCCAGAGGGGGGAAGGGAATCAGGGAAGAAACCAAATCCTGACCTATTCCATATTATGGATTAGACAAGACGATAAATCGTCGAACGAGAGGGGAAGGGGGAGGGGAGGAAAGGAAGGGGAGGAACTTAATTAAAGGGGTTGGTTTGGGGGGTGTGGGACTTGACATAGAAAGGGAAGTGTGTTATGATAAGGGAAGATAAGGGTAAATCTGATTGATTTTTCTGATAGAGGGAGAAGGGGAAGAACTGTGGCTTTTAAGGTTAAGGAGAGAACTAAAAAAGAACTTGATGTTTCTTACAAGGATATAACTGCTTCTGAATTTTATTCTCCTGAAGACCCTTTTGACAAGGTGAATCAAGTTGTAGAAACAATCTTAACTATGCCCTATAGAATGATGAGGGATATGGCTGAAACTGTTCACAAAGCCAGGATAGGGGCAGGTAATCTACGAGTAGGCCCTATGGGAGAAGGCGGTGAGTGGTTAACGGGGCAAGTCGAAATTGCTCAAGCAGCTACAGAATCTGCTCTTTTGGCTTTTGGAGGGTCTGGAGGAACTGGGCCTGCTCGGATAGGGATTAAGGAGGCTGTTGTGGAGACAGCTGAGCAGTTTAAATCTTTAATCAAAGAGCAGAAAGGGAAGATCTTTCCTGGTCAAGCTGAAGCCTTTAGGGCTACACAAAAGGGGACCAGACAACTTCCAAAAGGTTTTCTTAAACCAGTTAAGGAGATTAATCTCTACGATATCACTAAGATGGATTTTTCTAAAGGTCAAAGACTTGAGTCCTTTGGGACTTTTGATAGAATAACTGACATTGTTAATCTGAATTTAAATGAACTTGCAAAGAGATCTCTTGTCGATCCTACTAAGGCCAAGAACACTCTCTTCCACGAAGTTGGTCATGCCTTGCAGAAGAGAACAGGACTCTCTGATAAGTATGGGACTACTGTTAGGGAAATTCATATGCAGATGTTTGCTGATTCACTTGAGATGACAGCTAAAGGAGAGAAGATTTCTTCTAAGATTTTGGCAGAAGTCTTTAAGAGGACTTGGGAGGAGGCTAAAGTTGCTGAAAGTTCTGGAGAAACATCATTGCAGGTAAGTAAAATGATTCGAGAGAGAAGGAAAATAAGAAGAGAAGAAAAATGGGAAAATTTTTTGGACTATGATAAAGTAGAAAGGGATTTTGTTGAAGAAGCCCTAACTACTAAATCCCTTTCCAAGGATGCCTTTAAACTGGGAAGGGAGATTCATGCAGGAGAGGTGGGTAGAGCAGAAGTGGAAGGGGCTCTTAAGGCCTTTAAAAAGCTGGAGATGGATCCTATGGAAAAGGCTACTCGGGGACAGTTCTTTGGAGAGGCCCTGGAGTTTTCAGAGATCCTTGGAGGGAAACCCTCAGGGAAGATAGGGTTTCTTAAGAAGATAGGAGAATTGCCAAAAAGCTTTGGAGAAAAGAATATTAAACAAATAGATTATCGAGATATTGAAAGACTTGAACTAATCTTAAATAACATTAGGACTACAGGTAGCCCAGTTCAACCAATACTACGCTCGTTTGGTGGAAAACAAGGTAACGAAATTCTTACTATAATGGATAAACATTTTGACTTGAGGGGAGAGTATCCTAAGGGTAAAGAAGCCGAAACTATCCTCAAAAAAATTGGAAAGGTAACTAATCTTCAGGAGAAAAGATTAGTTAAAACAATAGAGAGTATCCAAGAAACCTTACTTACTGGAGAATTGGAACCTATGAAGGCTCCTCAAAAATGGCTTGATTATATGGATAATCTTTTTGAAGGGATAGTCAAAGAGGCCGAAAAAAGTGGAGATCTAAAAGAACAACTAAGAGGAATAAGGCTTCGTAAATTTTATAATAATAAGAAAAATTTTATTCCCTACGATTAGGAAAGGTTTAACTAATGCCAGCAATTCTCGAGCGATGTGTTAAGAGCCTAAAGGCGGAGGGTTATCCTTCTTCACGAGCTTGGGCTATCTGTTCTAAGAAAACTGGTTGGAAAAAGGCTAAAGGAGGAGGCTGGGTGAAAAGGGAGAAGGGGAAGACACTAAGGTATAAAAGAAGGAGAAACCCCTAATGGGAAGACCAGCACTGGGGCTTAGCCCTAAAATAAGCCAGATGAAAAACCATCACCGATCTATGGCAAGGGACTTGATTGCTATGGGAGAGATGAGGAACGTAGACCTGGCTCGGATTTATAATATGACAGAGAGTCAGATCTCCATAATCATTAACTCTCCCTGCTTTTTAGCCTATATGGCAGAACTTGAGGATAGGGTTGAGGATAATATCTGTGAACTGAGAGATGATATACGACTTCTTGTTCCCAGGGCTTCTTTAGTGATTAAAGAAGAACTGTTTAAAGAAGGAGAAGAAGGAGAGGATGGGGAGACAAAGCCTCTTAATTTCTCAGACCGAAAACTCCGCCTTGGAGTTGCCTTTGATATCTGGGATAGGGATTCTGGGAGGAAGAAACACGGAGAGTCGGCAAGTAAGTCCATTCACTTTCATCAGCATAATGAACTCTATGTAACTAAGAATATGTCTACAGAAGATCTGCAGAGGGATATATTTGATCTTATCTCTGAAGAGGAGGATTAAGGAAATCTTTAAAACCTTTCCAAAAGAATATCGAGAAAACCTGGCTTGGCGGAGAAAGATCCTTCTCCGATCTAAGCTCGATCCAGCTTATCAGGCTAAGGTTAAAGAGCTTTTCCATAGAGATATCCTTTTTGCCTTTAATGCTTTCTTCTACACCTTCGACGTTCGACGGAGACCTTTCCATCATCAACCCTTTTGTACTTATCTATTTCAGGATGAAGTCTTATTAAAACTTGTAGCTCATATCGATAGGGGAGAAGACTGTCCTATTGAAAAGAGTAGAGATATGGGAGTTTCTTGGATGATTATTATGGTCTTTGTATGGTTTTGGCTAAAACCGGAAGGTGGGACGGATTTTCTCTTAGGAAGTCGGATTGAGGACTATGTGGATAAGAAAGGGGATATGAGGACCTTGATGGAAAAGGCCAGATATGCTCTTAGAAGACTTCCTAAGTTCCTTCGACCGAAAGGATTTAGCTTTAAAAAGCATGACAATTATATGAGATTACAGAATCCTGAGACTGGATCTTCCATTACTGGAGAGAGTAACAATGAAAACTTTTCTACTGGTGGAAGATATTTAGCAATTTTGTTTGATGAATTTGCTAAATGGAAATTAACTGATAAGAGCGCTTGGGCTGATGCAGGAGATGCTACTCCATGTAGGATTCCAAATTCGACTCCTTTTGGAGCTGCGGGGCAATATTATGATCTGGTAACTGATCCGGCCAAGGAGAAAATCCGTCTCCACTGGTCACTTCATCCTATTAAGGCCAAAGAGGCTTATTGCAATTGGCCAAGGAGAAAAGATGATGAAGATTTTGAAGAAGAAGAAGATTTGGAACGACTTATCCGATCTCCTTGGTATGATAAAGAATGTCAACGACGAAGTGCCTTAGAGATCGCCCAAAATTTAGATATTGACTATATTGGGGCGGGAAATCCAGTCTTTGACGGTAAGGCTGGGAAGCGAGTTGGAACCCTCCTACGAATTGCGCGCAAACCTCATTGCTTTAAAGACTTTAACTTGGGGGAGTTAAAACTTGAAGAGATTCCAGAGGTTCGGGATTCCGGAGGGTTTCTTATCGTGTTTAAGGAACCAGAGAAAAGGACAGGGTATGCCTTAGGGATAGATGTAGTTGAAGGGGTAGAAGGAGGGGATTACTGTGTAGTTAAAATTCTCAACCGGACTACTAAGGACTGTGATGCTACTTATTATTCCCAGATTTCCGAAGTCGAACTTGCTCGGGTGATTAAGATAATCGCTGATTATTATACTACTTTCGATGCCCCTTGGGTAGGGATAGAGACTAATGGACCAGGATTGGCTACGTTTGACATCGCTGTAGAGATGTTGGATGTGGATAATCTTTTCATGATGCCTACATACGACTCTGCTAAGGCTTCGGTAAGCTTTAAAAAGGGTTGGAGGACGACAACGGCCTCAAGGAATACCCTTATAAGTGGGATTAAAGATTGGCTTTTGGAAAAAGCTGGTTGGGGAGATAAAAGACTCTGTAGAGAATTCACTACCTTTGTTCGGAATAAAAATGGGAAGGCTGAGGCTAAAGCAGGGACTAATGATGATGAAGTCATTGCCTGGGGGATAGCTATTCAAGTTGATGCTATGGCCCCACTGGGGGATTATGTAGAGAAAGTTGAAAAAAGAGAAGACGGAATTTCCTTCTCTATCCATAACCCTTTTGCCTATCCCATTGAAGGAGAACCGAAGACCGTTGAAGAAAGGTGTATGGCTACAGTAATGAAGAAGGTTGAAGAGAAAAAACAACTTGGTATATATGAAAATGTCTCGTCTATTCCATATTATGGATTAGATCAGGGTTGGGATTGAAGGACTAAAGAAGAGGCTTAGCCTCAGAGAGGGGAAGAAGATGCCAGAAAATATCAAAGTAAAAGAGCTCTATCGAGGGACTGGTGGAGCAATTGGGCAAAATGCAAGTATTACTACTGACTATATTGATATGCGAAGACTCCGGTTGGATGGTAATTTTGCTCTTCACATGATCAGTGTTGGAGGGACTATTACAGTTACGGTTTTGGTCTGTTCAACCTCAAAGGGTACTTTCATAGCCCCTGATACTCCAATAACTGTTATCAATGCGGGAGCTGCAGGATCTTTCTTTGCAGCTTTTACTCCTCCTGTTGCTGCTTTTATGAAATTAAAGTTTACAGAGACTAATGTAGCTGCAGTTACGGCTATGGATGCTTGGTTGAATTATCAATAAAGAGGTGAAGCCTCAAAAGGAGGGGGGAAAGATTATGGGTTTTGCAGCAGGGGAAAAAGAAGAAAGAGAAGAGATTAAGGTGAAAAGAGTTGTTGAGATTCCTCAGTATAAAACGGTGGAGGTGGAAAGGCCAGTTTTTAAAGAGAGGAAGATTGAAATTATTAAACCTGAGTTTAAGAGAAAGATTATTGAAAAACCAGTTTACCGTGAGGTTACTGTTGAGAAACCTATATTTGAGAAAAAAGTGATCAAGGTTGAAAAGGTTAAAGTAATTGAAAAGATTAAGATAGTTGAGGTACCAAAATATGTAGAAAAGATAATTGAGGTACCTAAGTTTGTTGAGGTATTGATTAAGGTTGAGAAAGTAGTGATCGTGCCAGTAATTAGGAAAATAGAAGTTGAAAAGCTTATTGAAAAGGTTAAAATTGTGGAGAGAGAGATTATTGTAGACAAACCTAAATTCCGGGAAAGACTTGTTGATGTGATCAAGCCAAAATATGTTTGTCAAAACTGTGGAAAAGAGGTTTAATTCTATGTTTGATGGTGGCTCAAAAGCGATTAGAGTTGTAGGAGGGAAAATTAATTTTTATGAGGATTATACAACTACTAATTTGTATGTTGAAAGAGTTTTTGGGGGTACTATTAGCTCATTGACTATAAGTAATGACTCGTCAAGTGATACTGTTTCTGCTTCTTTTGATGGGGCTACTGTTGAAGCTGAGTTACAAGCTGGTGAAGCTTTAACTTTAAATGTAGCTGGTCAAACCAGCATTTATATTAAAGGGGCTACTGGGGGAGATCAAGCAAGACTCTGGGGGTGGTAAATTATGGTCTTAAATAAAAGTGTATTAGATAAGCCAGTTACAAAAGCTGAAATTGATGATCTTGGCTTAGATCATGGTGGACTTGTAGGGCTTAGTGATGACGATCATCCTCAATATACATTGGAGGCTGAAGCTATTAAGTGGGCTATGGTGTTTGGAGATTAAGATATGTTAATTCTTGACAATGGAGATAAGCTAAGAGGTGATGCCAGTGCAGCAGTGGTAGTCGATTTTACTATCCATGGTCTTGATGGGAGTACACTTAAACAGTTAGCTGATGGTCAATTGGCGGATGTTACTGGGGATATTTATACAGCTTCGGCTATTGTTGTTGTTAAGGTTATTACTTTTGTGAATACAGATAGCGTGGCAAGAACTATTAATCTATTCTTACTACCCTCTGGAGGTACAGCAAGACGGATTTTAGCTAAAGATTTTTCTCTCGGTATTGGATATTCTCTTCTGTATGATGGTATAAAGGTTACTGTGCTAAATCCTACAGGTGGAGTTGTAACATCTTATGTTGCTCATGCTGCAAGTCATATAGATGGTACTGATGATATTCAAGATGCCACGGCAGCCCAGAAAGGGGTGGCTACTTCTGCTCAGATAACAAAGCTTGATGGGATTGAAGTTCTTGCTGATGTCACTGATAATACTAACGTGACTGCTGCTGGTGCAGCTATGGCTGCTGCTAATATTGGAGATAATAAACTTGTCAGGGGGGATGGTGGAGTTGAGGGTGTACAAGAGTCTACTATTCTGGTCTCTGATGCCGGGGAAATGACTAATCCAAGTCAACCGGCCTTTAGTGCTATAGTAAATACACAACAAGTAGATATAACTGGAGATGGTACATTATATTCTATAACAGGTGCCTTTTGGACTGAAATTTTTGATCAAGGGAATGACTTTTCTAATGGTACCTTTACTGCCCCAGTTACAGGGAAGTATAAACTATCCGCAGTGTTTAAATTTAGTGGTTTGTTAAGCGCACATGTTAATGCACAACTTTCTATTACAACATCTAATCGTGGTTATCTTCTCTGGATTAATCCATTTGCATGTGGTTATACGGCTGGTGGTATACTGGGTATATCTCTTAATGTTCTGGCAGATATGGATGCAAATGATACTGCTTATTGCCGTGTTTTAGTATATAGTGGAACAAAGGTTGTAGATGTTGATGTTAATAACTATTTTGGAGCCACTTTAATTTGTTAGAAAGGAAATAGATATGAATACAATTACAGTTACAATTTCTAATGAAGAGCTGGCAATAGCTAACTCTTGGTTAGGTATAGGAAAACTTCAAGGCTGGCTACAACATGCTTTAGATAATAAAATCCGGCAACGGGTGGATGCTTCTATCATGGAAGCTACTAAGTTTAATCCGAAGAAAATGACTAAGGCTGAGAAGTTAGTTGAGATCGCTAAGGTTACACTCAAATCCCGTGAAGAAAGAGATGCCCTTGGAGATAATAATGCCTTTCACTGAATATACAACTGAAGTCATAGTTGGAATTGTTGCCTCTATTGGAGGAGTAATTTTAGTCTTAAACCGATTTGGTCTGATAAAACCTGGAAGAAAAAAGGAAATTAGAGAAGTGAAATCTTGTCCTATGCATGAGGGTCTACAAAAGCAAATAGTTGAAGTTCATGATAATCAGATTAAGAATATTCAACTTCATGAACAGCATACAAAAGACTTGGAAGCAGGATGGAAAGAATTTAAGAGTGTCAAGAAGGAGTTAACTAATCTATCTGTTGGGATAGCAGTTTTGCTTGACCGTTCTGGTGGAAGACCCAAGAGGTGGAAAGAGGATGGAGAATGAAAGACTATGAAGATCAATGTTGACAATGCAACGATAGAAATTCCAAACTTTGACCGAGATGAGTTTAAGTGTTCTTGTTGTAATTTTAACAATATAAAAGATAATTTTTTGTGGAAACTACAACTTGCTCGCACAGAAGCACAGACCGTATTCAGGATTAACTCGGGCTCACGTTGTGAAAAACATAACAAAGAAGAAGGTGGTAAGAAAACGTCTGATCATTTGACTGGTGAAGGTGTAGATATAGAAGCCTTGACTTCAGCCATAAGATGGAAGATTGTAACTGCTGCTTTGAATGCAGGAATCCGAAGGATTGGAATTGCTAAAACTTTTATACATCTTGGAGATAACTGGAATAATCCACAGAATGTAATGTGGGTTTACTAAGGAAGAATTAAGGGAAGGGTCAAAAAATGAGAGTAAAAAAGAAAAAACTTAGTTGGAAACCAGCACCAGACTCAGATGTTGTGGCTCATAGAGTGTTTGTGGAGAGAGAAGGGGAAACTATTGATCCAGCTACCTTCTCTTATATTGAAGTCGCCATGCCAAAAACTTCTATTCTCCTCCCTGATGACTTTCCTTCAGGAACTTTTGGTGGAGAGGGGAATTATATCTTAGGAGTCTGTGCTGTAGATGATGTTGGGAATGAAGGAGATTTGGCTATGGTGGCCAGCCCTTTCGACTTTATTGCTCCAGGTGTCCCAACAGATCTGGTGGTGGAAAATATTTAGGGAGGGGCTTTGCCCCCTTGAGGAGGTTTTTCTGTTGGCTTTGGAAAAAATTTCGTTTCTGTCCTTCATCCTACTTATCTTAGTAGTTGTAGGGATTAATAGGGAAAGGGTGAAGGTAGCTTGGACTCCAGGAGACAACCTCGTTGAGTGGTTTGAAATCAGAACTCGGTGGAGGGATAAAACTCCGCAGGAATTAAGTCCTCCTTTTCGTGTGGATGGGTCTTTGGCTGAGACCATAATCCCTCGGCCGAGATCTGGTAACTTTGCAGTTGAGGTAAGAGCCTGTAGGGAATGGGAGGAAAAGGATCAGTGTTCGATTTGGATTAAGAGCGATCTTGAGGGAACCCCAGAACCCTGGATTATTTTCTGGAAACCCTTAAAACCCTTCGGCTTAACCATAGAAGATAACTTTGGAGGAGGACCTTAGATGGGATTAGGAAGCTTTTTAGGAAATTTAGTCGGCTCTGGAGTTGGAGCTTTGGCTAAGGATGTAGGTGGGGTAATTAACTCCTTCGTCGAAACTGAAGAGGAGAAGAAAGCCGCAGAGATAATCCTCATGAAGGTTCAACAAGAACCTGATAAATGGCAAGCCAAAATCAACATGATTGAGGCAAAGCATAGGACAATTTTTGTAGCTGGTTGGAGACCTTTCATTGGCTGGGTTTGTGGGGTAAGTCTGGCTATGAATTTCATAGCTTTCCCCCTTCTCGAATGGGGAAGTAAGCTTTTTGGAAAGGGAATTTTAAGGCCAGAAATGGACACCGGAGCTCTAATGACCTTAGTCCTCTCCCTCCTCGGCTTGGGAGCTACTCGAACTTATGAAAAACTTAAAAACATATCCAAATAACCTGAGCTATTCCATAAAAGAGAGAAGACAGGAGACTTATAGACAAAAACAAATATGGCTAAATAGGGAGGACTAATTATGAACTTTAAGTTTGAAGTCAAAGAAAGATTGAACAGAATAGATATGAGATTGAATCGAATTCTGGAGATCTTAAATGGGAAACCGACAGAGATTACACGACTTGAAAAGCAGAATAAAGACTTGATGGATCGCTTTATAGATCGGAAGAGCGTCGTGTAGGGAAAGAGTGTAGATCTCGGTGGGCGCCGTATCATTAAAAAAAAAAAGAAACAAAACAACGGTCATTTTCATTACATTAAACATAGTTATCTACTCTACTCTGCCAGTCGACTCACACCACCCCATCGTATGTACT
>CAJVYE010000015.1 GCA_913009285.1 uncultured Nitrospirota bacterium
GAGTGATGTGAGGTACATGTTCACAAGTGAGTATGGAATCTGTAGAGATGATTACGAAGTGGATAGAGTGACATTTTAGTGATATAATGAGATGAATCTGTGAGCTCTTATTTCGCAAAAATGCTTGACATTTCGTTTTGTTTTTTTTTTAATGATACGGCGACCACCGAGATCTACACTCTTTCCCTACACGACGCTCTTCCGATCTCTATGCTGATGGCAAAATGAAGCATTCAAAAGGACAATTTGAAAATACCTATTATTTGGATGGTGATAAAATTACTAGAACAAGAGTTTATGATATAAAAAAGAAAAAAGTAATACCTGACGATACCATCTATGTTATTCAAAGACAATTAACTTCTGACCCTCAAAATAAAGGCATGAAACTTAGAGGATCAGTAATAAGAGCCATTGGTCTACCTGGAGCGGATGCCATAGAGATATTAGTTATTGGAAAAAAATACATTCAATCTGTTAAATCTACCATGGATTATTTCGTAATAAGCAGATACGAAAGAATTGATTGAAAGAACCGAACAACGGGGTCACATCTGGACATTGGACAATTCGAATTCGGAATGAATACATTTTTAAAATATTTATTATCCAGATGTTACTCAAAAAATTTTAATAACATCACCTAACTATCGCATTAAGCTGACGTGAAACAGCGCTTAGTAGTTCGAAAGTTTTAATTGTAATCAACATCATTACAGGTTCAATGGTTTTCCTGCTTTTGTTTCACGCACCTTATGCGTACGGTATGTAGAATAATAAGAGCAATTGCCATTCGATATTACCAAGTATAAGGAAAGGAGATCATGTCATCAATACTTGATATAGATTTAGATTATTTTGCTGTCCTTGACAATCCAGTCAAGCGTCTGAGTGATCTGATGGAATGGGCTAATCAACCAGTCAATACCATTGTTGAGAAGCATCACAAAATTCTGAACAA
The DNA here is from genome assembly GCA_913009285.1 of uncultured Nitrospirota bacterium. GTDB lineage: Bacteria > Nitrospinota > Nitrospinia > SZUA-224 > SZUA-224 > SZUA-224. Next base: position 962 of record CAJVYE010000015.1, read on the forward strand.
ATGGAATATATGTGTCAATAAGGGTATTATTTCTCCACCAACATCCATTTTGCATGTAGATGAACACCATGACATGATGGATGAGAAAAAAACACTAAATATTGCAAATTATCTCTATCATGCCATGCGTAAATGGCCTGACTGTCGTGTGTATTGGCTGGTGGCTCAACCAATTGATTCACCTGAACTGTGGCTAAGTGAAGATATATGGAATTTACTTGTCAGCAGATTTAGCACAGGGGCACAGCGTCCACAAAACTGGCCAAGACCTAATCTTGTAACGGTCTGTATCAGTCCTGAATTTGTGGCCCCCATTCTTAGATATCGCCTACTGAAGCACATTGAACAATGGAATAACGAATTTAATTTTTCAAACATAAGAGCTAAATCGGTATTTAATCATACAAAAAACGCCTAACTCCTATAAGTCCTCCGGTTGTCAAGGGTAAAAACCCCCCGTTAGCAAAGAAATGAGATTTTTTTACTTTTTTAAAAAAGTAATCTGAGAAAAAGTACCTGTAATTTGACTTGCGTTTCAAAATTTTCTGGTTAGCAGATGTATTCTGCCCAAACACCTATTGAGGTTCAATAGCCCTTACAATGAAAATCCTTCATTGTAAGGGCGACAGCAGAGAAGCCATCGGCTTTATTCTCTGCGACCTAGAAACTAATTTGTTCCCTTGTGCCGCTCCAATCAAAGAGTTGGCTATAGCGATTATGGATAATCAATAGCCGATTATTAGACTGTGTGCCCTCAGGCATCCGATAATCGTCTATTCCAGTTATGCTTTGGATTCGGGTAAGGGGCAAAATACATGTATCCTCTCTCAAATACTCAATATTATTAAAGGAGCAGGACGGATATCCAATCAAAGCGCCTGATTCCCGGGATTCAATTCAATGTCTGATCCGTGCTCAATGGCACACTTATTACTATTTCACAGACAAATATCTGATTTCTCCCTTACGGTTTCAGTTATGTGTCGAGCTTATCCGCCCCCTCCCATATTAATGTCTCAAAAACTTTTCCTCATTAAATATCTTCTCCCTTTTTAACATATAATAAACAGCCCTTCCTAACTTGGCGGCTAATACGGAAAGACACTTTCCTCTTCCATGCTTTCTTTTGAGTTTTTCATAATATTTTTTTCTTTCCTCGCTACAGCGTATGAACAATACCGCAGCCTCTGAAAATGCCCATTTCAGATGCGCGTTGCCTATCTTGCTTCCACTTGTCCCAAGGCGTTTTCCACCTGATTCCTTTGCACACTTTACCAGACGGCTATAGGAAATAAAATCCTGCACACGTGGAAACCGGTTAATATCATGTATCTCATATAAAATTACCAAAGTCAGGGTAGGACCCACACCCGGTATGCTTATAAGTAAATTATACATCCTGGAGTCATGAGATTTCGCAGTCTTTTTTATGTGCCATTCAAGAGGAGAGATGATACTATTATAATGCTCTATCATTAAAAGATCGATCTCGATGTTCTTTTGTGCGCTTGGATCATTCAATCGTTCGGCTACCCCTTCATGATTTTTTTTTCGGTCAAGCCTTTTGCCTATTTCCGGGAGATTATACTGACTGTATGTATTGATAACATGCACCATTAACTCAGATCGTTTTCTCACTATATGGTTTCGTCTGCGCAGAAGATCCCTTGTGCCTCTCATTTTTTCAGGATAGACATAGGCGGTTGGTATCATCCCTCCTCTGAGTAGGGCATTGATCTTTGCGGAGTCGATCTTGTCATTTTTTGCCTTCCCTCCATGTATAGCTTTCATATACAATGCATGGCCAAGGACAAAGGGAATATTCTCTGCAGCGCATAAATCAGCTAACCAGTACCAACTGAAGATACATTCAACAGCTACGACTATATCTTCACGGTAAGGATTTATGACTTTGAGAAAATATTCTACTCTGGTGGATATATCTTTATGAACTAAAATATTTCCTTCCTGATCACTAATACAGATGTACATTGACCTTGCATGAAGGTCAATCCCACAGTAATACTTGTGTTGTTTTGTATAAAATTTCATTTCTCTATTTCCTCCTTGAATTGAAACTTGCAGGCTAAGGTTTTCCAGCAAATAAAACTTGAATTTCTACTTAAACTTATATATCCTGTCTGAAGGTTTAGTTGTCATAATATATATATCACCTCCTTCTTTTTGGACTTTATAACAGTATACCTTTCGATATGCTGTGAAGGAGGACTTAATTAGTATCAAAAAATTTAACTTGCTCTAAAAAGATGGCTGGAGTGAAACGGAAGCCATCTTTTTAGAGCAAGTTAAATTAACGTTAGGCTTTTAAAGACACAACAAGAGGATGGTATGAATAAGTGGAAGTTTAAATGGCTGATAAAAACAATAATTGTATCAACTCTGCTTATTTTTCTGTGCTCTATTACATCAATAGAAGCCAAAACTTTTAAAGTTGCAAGCTATAACGTGGAAAACCTTTTTGATCTTACTATGGATGGAACGGAATACCCCGAGTATATTCCGAATACCGGCTATGGCTGGACTAAGGATATTGCAAATATTAAATACATCAATATTGCCAGGGTGATAAAGGACCTGGGAGGTGATGTTGTCGCTTTGCAGGAAGTAGAGTCGGAAAAAGCCCTTATTACTTTACGTGACAGATTGAAAGACTTCGGTGTAGATTACCCTTATATAGAAATTACGGACTCCAAGGCCACGCCGGTGAAGTGCGCTGTTCTGTCTAAGTTTCCAATTGTTGAGAAAGAAGAAATACAGGTTGATAATGAAGTTGCCAGAAATATTCTTAAAATAACCCTTGATGTCGATGGTAATAGTATCATCCTAATTGTCAATCACTGGAAATCGAAACGAGGTCCTGAAAGTATGAGAATAGCTTACGCCAAAACGCTTAGGAGAGAGATTGACAAACTAAAAGAGGATGTCGACCTCATACTGATAGGTGATTTTAATTCGAACTATAATGAATACAAAACCTTTCTAAATTCTGGCAGATTAAACGATACTGGCGGTATTACAGGAATCAATCATATCTTAGGGACTATCAAAGATTCTGAAATGGTCAATGAAAAGATACTGATAAAGCAGGCCGCGAATGAGTATCTGTATAATTTATGGCTTGAAGTCAGTAAAATCAGACGTTGGTCTTACAATTTTTTTGGGGAGAAGGGCAGTCCGGACAATATTATCGTATCCAAAGGACTTTATGATGATAAGGGAATTTCCTATAGCGATAATTCGTTTAATAAGTTCCAACCGGACTACTTGTTCAAGGGAAAGGCCGTCTATCGCTGGCAAAAGGCCGAAAGTGGCATGGGCAGGCATCTGGGTAAGGGGTACTCGGATCATCTGCCGATTTCCGCGTATTTTTCCACTGAACCCTTCCATTTTAAAAACAACGATACTGTTTCCAATGATATCGCCCCCTTAAAGTTGGAAAAAACCGAATCTCCCCAAGGCTTGCTTGACCTAAATACCGCTAACAAAGAAGAACTTATGTCTATCAATGGAATCGGTCCTGTTCTTTCAGCGCGAATCATAGCTGGACGTCCTTATAGAAGCGTCGATGATTTACGCAAGGTAAAAGGAATTGGTCCAAAAAGACTTAAAAAATTTCGCCCTTATTTTTTAGTCATAGGAAAAGAGGGACGTCCATAAAATTATAAATTTCCAGAGTTTGGCTAACCACTCATTCGAGTGGAACGCAAACAGTTGTGTGTTACGCCAAATAGCTTGACCTGACTCCCCTACTTATATATAATTAAGGTAGTTAATTCTCCTAAATTAACTAAAATATGGGGACTATGTACATGAAAATTATTGCCAGGACAATCCAAAAAAGCATAGAAAACAATGAAATTTCTGAACCACTAACTGGCAGAAAATATGAATTTCAGCTTTATTATTTTTCGGCTTAAGCCTTATAGCCGCAATTTAAGGAATGAATTAAAAAAGCTTAGAAAAATCTATTTCTTTGACACCGGAATCAGAAACGCCTTAATCAACAATTTTAATCCTTTTAACCTGCGCCAGGATATCGGTGGCCTTTGGGAGAACTTTATGATTAGCGAAAGGATAAAATTTAATAATAACCATGGCGTAACCAAGAATAACTATTTTTGGAGAACTCATGAAAAGCAAGAAATAGATTATATAGAGGAAGGACAAGGCAAACTTAAAGGTTTTGAATTTAAATGGAACCAAAAAACATTTCGCAAACCACACATATTCCTTGATACATATCATGGCAGCACTATTGAATTAATTGATAAAGATAATTTTATCAAATTCTTAAATCTTTAAAAAATAATTTATAAGCTGCGATTTAGGGTGTATAATTTGGTTGAGGTTTATCAGATGAACAATAAAAAGATAGCAGTGATAGGTGCAGGTAGCTGGGGTACAACCTTAGCGAATCTTTTGGCAGATAAGGGCTATGAGGTAAAACTCTGGGTATATGAAGAAGATCTTTGCCGTATTATAAAGGAAGACAGGGAAAATACTATCTATCTTCCAGGGTTCAGGATTTCGGAGAGGATATATCCCTCTACATCTATTGAAGAGATTGCAGATGGGATAGATACCTTTCTTGTGGTTGTTCCTTCACATTCAGTCCGCAGTATTGCAACACAGCTTACACCATTCCTTCCCTCTGATGCCATCATTATAAATGCTGCCAAAGGGATAGAGAACGAAAGCCTTATAACCGTCTCTTACATATTCAGAGAGATATTCCCGGAGAGGTTCCATAAGAGACTGGCTACTATCTCCGGTCCAACATTTGCAAAAGAGGTATCTCTTAAGACCCCCACAGCAGTCGTTGCTGCCTCTGAGGATATAAGGATTGCGGAAAAGGTACAGGAGATATTTACCACTTCCTACTTCAGGGTTTTTACGAACACTGATCTCTTTGGGGTGGAATTAGGCGGTGCCCTGAAGAATGTAATTGCTATTGCAGCAGGGATATCTGATGGTCTTAGCTTCGGGTATAATGCCAGGGCAGCATTGATAACTCGTGGTCTTGTAGAGATGATGAGATTAGGTATAGCAATGGGGGCCAGATCCCAAACCTTATCTGGTCTCTCTGGTTTAGGAGATCTAGTTTTAACATGTACAGGAGATCTGAGCCGCAACAGGACTGTGGGGTTAAAGATCGGAAAAGGGATGAAACTGGATGAGATACAGCAAGGTATGAAGATGGTAGCTGAGGGAATAAGAACTGTTAAATCAGTACACGATCTTAAGAGGAGATACAAGGTCAAGGGTGCGATTATCGATGAGATATACGCTATTTTATATGAGGATAAGAGTCCTGAAAAGGCTATTAGAGACCTTATGAGAGTCGAGGTCAAAGACGAATTTGAGGGAATAATCCAATGAATAGATCCACCTTAAAAAAAATATTAGATGACCTTCATGCAAAGAAGATAAAACCTGATGATGCCATGGATGCCCTGAAGATACTTCCTTACGAAGATATAGGTTTTGCCAAAATCGATCACCACAGAGGTATAAGAAAGGGATTCCCTGAAGTGATATATTGTGAAGGAAAGTCACCAGAACAGGTGGCTATGATCGCAAAGAAGATATTATCTGCAGGGGGTGATCTGCTTGCAACAAGGGCAGATAAGGCCATATTCAAACTGATCAAAAAATTGAATCCCAAGGCAGAGTTTAATGAATTGGCAAGAACCATTGTGATAAAATACTCTAAAAAGAGAAAAAAGGGTGCTGGTACTATACTTGTATCATCGGCAGGGACATCTGATATACCTGTGGCAGAAGAGGCAGCAATAACTGCTGAGACGTTGGGGAGCTTTGTAGATCGGATGTATGACGTAGGTGTTGCAGGGATTCATAGAATTTTAGATAAGAAGGAACATTTTTTAAAGGCACGAGTAATAGTTGTGGTTGCTGGAATGGATGGTGTCCTCCCGGGTGTGATTGGAGGGTTGGTTGATAAACCTATTATAGCAGTCCCCACAAGTATTGGTTATGGTACAAGCTTTAAAGGTGTCTCTGCCCTTCTCACGATGTTGAATAGCTGTGCTTCGGGGATCGCAACGGTCAATATAGATAATGGTTTCGGTGCTGGCTATCTGGCTCATATGATAAATATGTTGGGCGAAACTGGAAAATAAAAAATAATGAAGATAGCATACTTTGATACATTTTCAGGTATAAGTGGTGATATGGTTTTGGGGGCCCTGATCGACCTTGGTGTGGACATAAAGAGTATCAGTACAAAACTAAAAGGGCTGGGCATCAAAGGCTATAATATAAGGGTCTCCAGGTTAGAGAGGGGAGGGATTGCCGGGACAAAGGTTGATGTGATAGTAAAAGAGAAAAAGAGGGATCATGTCTCCCTTAATGATATAAAGAGATTGATAGATGAGAGCGATTTCGAACCTCTTGTGAAGAGGGATTCTATCCATATATTTGAACGAATAGGAGCGGCAGAGGCAAAGGTACACAATATCCCGATAGAAGAAGTACACTTCCATGAGGTGGGAGCAGTAGATTCAATTATAGATATAGTGGGTTCTACAATAGGTATCCATATGTTAAATATCGATAGGATAATCTCGTCACCAATAAACACTGGAAAAGGATCTGTAATGTGTCAACATGGATTACTCCCAATTCCTGCCCCTGCGACTGTTGAGCTGCTTAAGGGATATCCATGTTATTCATCAGATACAAACCATGAACTTACAACACCCACTGGTGCTGCAATTATCACCACACTTGCCAGTGAGTTTAGTGCTCTTCCCTTGATCGAGATAGAGAAGCTAGGTTATGGTGCAGGCTCTAAAAATCTCAAGAGTCTTCCCAATCTTTTAAGGATAATAATCGGAGAGGAAATGAATTCCCATCTGGGAGATATTATTACTGTTATCGAAACCAATATTGATGATATGAATCCTGAATTTTATGATTACATCTCAGAAAAGGCCTTTGAGCTGGGGGCATTAGACTATTTCATAACACCTGTAATTATGAAGAAGAATCGCCCTGCAACAAAGATATCGATACTTACTGAATCAAAAAATATCAGAAGGCTTACAGACCTTTTGTTCCGGGAGACTTCAACCCTCGGAGTCAGATCATATCAGGTAAACAGAATCAAACTCGAGAGAGAGTCAAGGCAAATTAAGACAAAATACGGATCTGTTTCAGTCATAATTGCCAAAAAGGGGAAGAAGATCTTAAAGATATCACCGGAATATAAGGATTGCCATGAGATAGCAAAGGCCTGTGATATCCCTCTTTCTCAAGTCTACGAAGAGACAAAAGCACAGGCAAAAATAATCCTTAATTCCTGATACTCTTTATTTCAACTTCAGCAGTAGTTCTTCAGTATTTTCTAGTATGCCGCCATTCCTATGTCTTATGAGGACATCTATTATCTCTCTAATCAATGGTACATCATCATCATGTAACATCTTTGCAGCTTTCAGAAATGACCTCTTATTCTCATTTCCAGCGATATCTTTTATATCCTCATTTGCTATTTCCATAAGTGTTGAAACCATTGTGTTATGGAAAAAATAGCCGAGAGGTACAGAGAGAGCATCACTTATCCTCTTTAATACCTTTATTGATGGTAATTGCTCCCCTCTCTCTATCTTTCCAATATAGGAATAATCGATCTTCCCTTTAATTACTTCAACTAACTTTTTTTGAGTAAATCCTCTTTCTTTCCTTATTCTTCTTAACCTCCCACCAATTGCATCCCTTTCTTCCTGTAATTGCACCTCTCCCATTGTTTTAATCCTCCTGTTTATATAAAATTTCCTAACCCTGAGGATTAGGATAACATATCCTTATTTTTTGTCAACAAAAAAATAAAAAATATTTTTCGATTCTATTGCTATACAATTTAAACTATAGTAAAATCAATCCAAAAAAGAATTTGAGAAATGACAGATATGAAGACTAAAAAGGTTATTGGTCTTATGTCAGGCACCTCGGCCGATGGGGTCGATGCAGCACTGGTTGAGATAAAGGGATGTGGACTGGAAACCGGGGTAAACCTTTTAGCATTTGAGACATATCCATTTCCAAAGCAAATCCGTAAATCGATCTTTAAGGCATCTAGTATCTCAAGCAGCACAATTGATTTGATATCCGGGCTTAACTTCTATCTTGGTGAGATCTTTGCCAAGGCTGCAATTGATATAGCTAAGCAAGGAAATGTGGATCTTTCTAATGTTGATTTGATCGGTTCTCATGGACAGACGATTTATCACAACCCTGATCCGAATAATGATCCCCATTATGGTATAGTCTCCACACTTCAGATAGGAGAACCCTCTATAATAGCGGAACGGACAGGTGTGACAACAGTGGCAGATTTCCGGCCAAGAGATATGGCTGCAGGGGGGATCGGTGCCCCCCTCTCCTCGTATGTGCACTTTCTCTTATTCAGAGATATCAATAACACAAGGGTGGTACACAATATAGGTGGTATAAGTAACCTTACACTTATCCCAGGGGGTGGGGATATGTCTAAAGTCATGGCATTCGACACAGGACCTGGAAATATGGTGATAGACGGTGTAACGTCGATTATGACTAATGGTGAAAAGGGATGGGATGAGGATGGAATATTAGCGAGGAGAGGGAAGATAGACAAGGATTTGTTATCAGGATTTATGAAGCATCCTTTCCTGACAAAGCCTCCTCCCAAATCTACAGGGAGAGAGGACTTCGGGGATCTTTATATAAGAGAGGTTGTCAGGATGGGAAAAGATAAAGGTATCAATGGGGATGATCTTATCTCTACTGTTACAGCCTTTACAGCAGAATCTATTCTCCTCAATTACCGCCTTTTTATCTTTCCTGAACACGGACCTGCTGAGGTCGTTTTCTGTGGTGGAGGAACAAAAAATCCTGTTCTAATGGATATGTTGAAGGATGGTTTAAAGCCGATCTGCATAAAGGAAACGGATTATTATAACATACCTTCTGAAACCATGGAGGCGGTGATCATTTCAGTTCTTGCCAATGAGACCATCTCTGGTGTTCCGTCTAATGTTCCCTCTGCTACTGGAGCTAGACGAAAGGTTATACTTGGAAAGATAATTCCTGCCTGATTCCTGTAATTAATTTTTATGGTTCTTCTCCTAATTTACCGTAGGAAATGGGAGAAGAACCTAATTTCCTATTGGCAACCTAATTATAAATGTAGCCCCTTTATTAACCTCACTCTCTACCTTTATAGTCCCATCATGGCGCTCCACTATTCTCCGAGTGATGGATAGGCCGAGACCCGTCCCTCTACCAGGCCCCTTTGTTGTAAAAAAAGGATCAAAGATATTTTCAATATACTCCTTTGGGATACCATAACCAGTGTCTCTGACCTCTATCTCAGCGAATTTACTATCTTCTTCCTCCTGCGTAACAATAGTCAATGTATTATTCTCTTTCATAGCATCAAAGGCATTGATGATTATATTAACAAATACCTGCATCATCTCTATGTAATTTACCTTCACAATCGATGATGCCTTATAATCCCTGACAATATTGATATCCACAGATCTTGGAGAGAGTTCCACTAGTTTTAAGGACTCTTCTATCATATCATTTATACTTACACAGGATATCTTATGATCATGAACCGCCTTTGAATATTGTGAAAGATCCTTAATTATATCAGTGATACGTCCAGATAATTTTAATATATCTTTTGCATATTTTTTTGCAATGTCCAGATCATTCGTATTATATATTATTTCTGCCGAACCACTTATA
>CAJVYE010000016.1 GCA_913009285.1 uncultured Nitrospirota bacterium
ATTTTTCAACGGGGATGGATTCGCCGGTCAGAGCTGCCTCTTCAATCTTCAACTGCGCTGTTTGAGTAAGCCTTATATCAGCCGGTACTATCCTGCCAGCTTCAAGCATGACAAGGTCTCCCGGCACCAGTTCGGAAGCAGGGATGGTTATTACCTGATTGTCCCTTAAAGCCAGAGCAGTAGGAGCAGCCATTTCTTTTAGGGCCATCATGGCTTTTTCCGCCCTGTATTCCTGCACAAAACCGATAATTGCATTCAGGATAACAATAATTATAATTGCAACAGTATCAACCATTTCCCCGATAATACCTGATACTACCGCGGCAGCTATCAGCACCATGATCATGAAATCCTTGAACTGGTCAAGAAACATCATAAAAGGTGTTTTCTTCTTAATCTCTTTTAATTCATTAGGTCCGTACTCATGCAGTCTTTTAGCGACGTCTTCTGAAGGAAGCCCGTTTTCAGAAGATTTCAATAATTCAAATACTTCCTTAATATCTTTTTGGTGCCAGTTCAAGGTGTCCCTCTAATTACAGTAGTTGTTCAATTTTGAATTAAATAACTATAAATTGAAAAATATCTGCACAACATTTCAACTTTTATACGAAAGAACCAAAGATTTTCAGATTTGTCGTTACTATTGTTGTTTCTACTTCACAGAAAATAACTATTACACCAATGATAGCAGCATCTACAACTTCTCCAATAAGGGCTGAAAGAGCTATAGCGATTAGTAGGATGATGATGAGGATGTTTTTGAACTGATTAATGAATATAGTAAAAGGTGAAATTCTCTCTTCTTTTTTGAGCTCATTTAATAGCCATATATTTCAAGTCGCTTTTGGGCTTCATCCTCTATTAAACCACGATGAAGATCAGTATCTATCTCCTTTAAGACCTGCACTGCCTCCATCGAATGCCAGACAGCCTTTGCCATAATAATGCCTCCAAATTAAACCCAAGAAATACAATTGAAATAGACGACACGACAATCATACACGATCAGGTACCGCATAGCAACGATCTTCGCTATCAACTGGTGGGTATTTGTGAAGCAATATAAGAAGTATACTCTGGACAGCCATAAATTTGGTTTTCTCGCATCTCATCTTCAGGCCATCTTTGACCGATCCTCAATCGCAAAATCCTCGAATTAACGCTGTTAGTCCTGCGGTTTTGTTCATTCGGATCGATCAAATCTGACAAAAAATCTGAGCGCGAAGAATGTGAAGTTATCTTTGAGCGAGTCCTTAATAAAACTCTTTTAAGGTAGCTTCTATTATTGATAGATCAAAGGATTGTCCCACGAGTGGTTTATCCTTGATTATAGGTATCCTCTCCTCAAAAGTCGGACGATGGTTTCTATAAATTATCCCGATAGGAATACGCTCTCCCCATTCAAGTGCCCTTTTGAATGCCTCTACCCTGTCTTCAGGATTATACTCAGGCTCTATATGATAGACCCTCTCTTTGTACCATTTATAGGTATTGATTTTATTTAACGTTACACATGGCTGTAAGACATCAACCAGGGCAAAGCCTCTGTGGTTTATCGCCTCTTTTATTAATCCCTTCAGGTGTTCGGTATCACCAGCAAATCCCCTTGCCACAAAGGTGCAGTCAAGAGCTACTGCCAATGCCATTGGATTCAACTGCCCGGAAAGTACCCCAAAGGGCTGATTTTTTGTCTTCATCCCCTCCATGCTTGTTGGAGAGGCCTGGCCCTTTGTGAGGGCATATATCTGGTTGTCATGCACAAAGAGTTTCACATTGATATTTCTTCTGATTGCATGCATTAGGTGGTTTCCGCCCTCACCGTAGCAGTCTCCATCTCCAGCAACAGCAATAACTAACATCTCATGATTAGCAAGTATTATTCCTGTTGCAACAGGAAGGGTTCTTCCGTGAAGACCATTGAAGGTGTTGCATTTCAGATAATGGGGAAATTTGCTCGCCTGACCTATTCCAGAGACAATAGTAAACTGATGAGGTTTAATGTTTAGATCCACCATGGCCTCTTTAAATGTCTTTAAGATACCAAAGTTGCCACATCCTGGACACCATGACGGGATCTCTCCTTTATAATCTTCTAATGTGGGCATCTAATTCTCCTGAAAGATATTCTAATGTAAAGGGCCTTCCATCATATTTATTAATTGTCGCATTAAATTCATACCCTGTCTCTCCCTTCATGAGGTATGCAAACTGTCCTGTGGCATTATTTTCTATGCATATGGTGAGTTTTGCATTGTTTAATAGATTTAGATAATCGAATCTTTCTGTTGAAGGAAATGGATAGATCTCGCTGAAATGCAGCATGGCAATATCTTTGTTCTTTGATATGTCATCTACTGCTTCTTTCATCACCCCATATGTAGAACCCCATCCAGTAATCACTATCTCTGGATGGCTGTTACCATACAATATAGGTGGTTCTATCTCTTGCCTGATAAGGGGTAATTTCTTAAACAGCCTTTTGTCCACCATTTTTTTTCTCGTTTCTACGTCTTCTATGATATGTCCTTCTTCATTGTGTTCGTCACTGTCTGTCACAATTAAGTGTTTTGAATCTCCAGGAATCCCTAAAGGCGATACACCGTTATCTGTACAGTGATGTCGTTTATATCCTGAAATATCTTTAAATGCATCTCCTCTGATCCTGTAGTCAGTATATCTGATTCCCTTTAAATCAAATCCATCAAATGTCCATTGAGAATCAGCAAGGTATTGGTCTGTGAGAATTAAAACAGGTATCTGATATTTCTCTGCAATATCAAATGCCTTGTTTGTAAGATAAAATGCCTTCTCCGGTGTGCCTGGAGCAAAGATAACCCTTGGAAATTCTCCGTGGGCAGTGTATATGGCAAAGAGGAGATCCCCCTGCTCTGTCCTTGTTGGCAGTCCTGTTGCAGGTCCCGGTCTCTGGGCAAGGGCAATAACTATGGGTGTCTCTGTCATTGCAGCAAGGGAAAGTCCCTCAACCATTAATGCAAAACCGCCCCCTGAGCTTCCTGTCATAGACCTGACACCGGCAAAGGATGCGCCGATCGCCATGTTAATTGCTGCTATCTCATCCTCAGCCTGTTCAACTATGATTCCATAATCCTTTGCCTTACCTGCAGCATAAAGCATAATCCCTGTTGAAGGCGTCATTGGATAGGCAGAATAAAATTTGCATCCAGATGCAACAGCACCAAGTCCTATGGCATCATTGCCTGCTATCAGCATCTTTGGTTTAGATTGGGGTGCTGTAGAGAAGGAACATCTCTGGCACTGCCTTGTAGTAAAATCGTGGCCTGCCATTGCAGCATTTATATTACCCTTTATAATCTCCTCTCCCTTTTTCTTGAGCGTATCCTTTATGGTTTCAACCAGAATATCTATCTCTATCTTGAGCATGCCCAACACTGCTCCAGTTGCAACAGTATTGACCATTATCTTATTTCCCCCATGTTCCATAGCGAGGTCTCTAAATGGGACATCAAGAAAATAGGGTTTTTCATATCTCTGTTTTAATGCGGATGAATCGTAGATCACTATTCCATGCTCTGAAAGCTCTTTTTCGTGAAGCAATATGCTCTCTTTGTCGAGGGCAACCAGGATATCAATCCTGTCTCTGGATGCCATCACAGGACTATCTGAGAATCTCAACTGAAAGAGATTATGGCCACCCCTTATACGTGACTCATAATCCTGATGGGTAAATAGATGATAACCTCTCCTTGAAAAGACCCTTCCAAGGGTATTGCCTATTGTTTGAATACCCTGTCCAGCTTCACCACCTATCTTTATTGAATAATCCATAGCGATTTATTAAGCCATATAATATGACTTTTTTCCTCATTTATAATCTTATCTATAATTTTTTTTTCCTTTACTACGTCTTTCATACCATAAAAATAAAGTAATGTTTCTTTCTCAAAACCGATAGCAAAATTAATAGCCTCTTCTGCTGTCTTTGCATCATTAAATGATGAGAGGGATTTGTCCTGGCCAAGAAAGAAATTTGATTCAACGATTGCCCTTAAATATTGCGAGACAACCTCCCATTCCTCTGGGGCTTCATCCCCTGTTATCTCCTTTAGTTCAGAAAAGGTCTTTTCATGCTGTAATTCTTTTTTTGCAAGGATTTCAAAAAGTCTTTTCAGTTCATCATTCTCTTTAAATCTCTTTGTCATGCTATTATAAAATTCATAGCCAAGTTTTTCTGTCTGAACAGCCTGTTCAATAACCTCTTTTATAGAAAATTTTTTCATTTTTACTTGAATATAGTCCGTTAAACAAAGAGCACAAAGAAGACAATTCTCTTTGTGTCTTTGTGGTGTTTCAAAGTCATACAGTCAATTTCATTAGGATAAAAGTTCTATTTTTTGTAATTCAAATTTAAACATAATGAAAAAGAGGTGTCAAGAAAAAAATATGACATATATTACTTGCTGATCTTTACTTTTAGGACCTGTATTCTATTATTTAAGGTGTCGGCAATGTAGATTGTGTCTTTACTATCTATGTATATGTCACCGGGATAGAGAAACCACCCTTTCCCGGTTCCCTGTCCGCCAAACTCCCCTATGAATTCACCCTTTTCACTGAATATAAGCACTAAGTGCCTATTTCTGTCGAGTCCATATATATTGTAGTGAGAGTCTATTGCCACACCAACGAGTTGACTGAATTCTCCTTTACCGCCGCCGGGTTTTCCTATATTTCTAATAAATTGTCCATTATTATTGAATAGGTTTATCCTTCCAGCGTAAAAATCGGCAACAGCGATCCTCTTCCCATCAAAGGAGACCGCAATATCAACAGGTTTAATAGACTTCCCTTTCTCTTTACCATAACCACCAGCGTAATGCATTATTTCGCCATCAGGATTTGTTACAAAATAGAAACCTGTTGCACGATCTAGTATATAGAGATTATCATTACGATCTATAGAAAAACGGGATGGGGTTATCCCGTTTCCAGTATGATAGTCCCCTGGTAAAGAGAGTTTTTCAAGACCCCTTATATTCATATTACCTTTATAGCTCCCCCATGGGTTAAATATCTGGATCGATGGAGGGTCCGTCTTGATTATATAGATCAACCCCTTGGAATTTACCACACTCTCTCCTGCTGAGGTTTTATTAGTTATCTTGATATCTGATAGTAATATCCCTTCATTACTGAAAACATATATATATCCTTTTTGTCTTACATAGACATCGTTGTTGGAATTATTTAAGACAAACAATCTAGTTGGCCGATACAGATGTCTGTTATCTTCGCCTGTTATATCAAGTATATGTATAGCTTTTATCCTTTGTCCTTCTGCATGTGAAAAACTGTTGTTGGTAATGACTAAGGCTATTATTGAGAGATAAAGGAAGATACAAGGTATTTTCGATTTTCGATTACTTTTCATTTATTATGACAGATCTGGCATCCATCAACCTTGCTATTTGCATAGTCCCATCGAAGGGCGTTTTTATACGGGCCGCCATGGGCATAGTGGCAGGTAAGACATACAATCTTATCATCTTCAATATTGCCCGTGTAATTATATCCTGAATTATTGTTTGGATCTGCCGGCTTTACTTTTGGCTGTTTTGTGATTAGGTCCACTTCATTTGTACCCATTTTATCCCATTGAGGGTCAAGATAGTCTATAAGTTTAACATCTGTTGGATGCCGCAGCCAACCATCTTCGCTATAATTTGGTGTGGATTCATCGGAATGAAAATCTGTATGACAGGCTGAACACCACTTACTCACCCCTGATATGTATGTCGAGAAACGGTATCTGTCTTCTCCCCCGATAACCACATTATTGTAATCAAGGGCCCCATCATAAGCTGTCTTAAGGTCATTCTTTAAAGGATCCTTCCTTAGATTACAGAAAGAATTGGGATTGGGATCACCTGAGATATTAAGATCATCCTCTTTTGCGCCATGCGGATCGTGACACTGCAGGCATCCAACCCCGCTACCTCCTCCTGAATAACCTGGCGGTATCTCATTTCCCATATCAAGATTATGTGCATATCCTGTAGCAGTTTCTGTCTCATCGATATCAGGGAAATATCCTCCAGGCCCAACTTCATCAGGCGGAACAGATTTTACAACAGGTATATATATATCTTCTCCCTCTTTATTATGACAGGGAAGGCAAACTGATCCCTGAGGGGTCCCCAATTCATATGCCCTCTTATAATCCATAGACTGGTCCGCATCATGGCATTGAAGACAGAAATCAGAACCTACGCCACCCTTTAGCAATTTAGGGTTTGGAGAGTCGTCTCCCCACACATTTCCGGAGCCGCTTTCACTGTTGTGCATGGTATGGCATCCATGGCACCAAAGAGGGCCTGCACCCTTATGGATTGCCCATGATACAGTGGGGATTGTACTTATCAAAAAGGCTATAGCTACTATAAGGAATGTTCCTTTTTTCATTAGACAAACAAAATCAATTCAAAGGAAATAGTTAAATGTGTGCACATACTATCAAAAACTTAATTTGAAAGCAATTTAAAAAAAATGGTAAGCGTTCACAGAACACTGAAATTTGAAATTGGAAATTAGGTAATAGTTCAGCCACCTTTTCAAAATTGTAATAATTCGACCTGTACAACCAAAAATTGTAACTATCCATAAAGATTGTTTTTATGTAACCCTTTCAGGGTATATTTAATTTTTTTTCTTTGCTCCCAGGGTGGCTTCCCAGGGTGATTACCTGGGCTAATATTATGTAACCCCGTTGGGGTAGATATATGCCCTGAAAGGGCTAAATATACTAGCCCAGGGTAATCACCCTGGGAAAAAGAATCAAAAATCGAATTACCCTGAAAGGGTTGCATAAATAGCATGTGTCTGTATTCTAAGCTGATTTTTGGTTGTACAGGTCGTAATAATTTTGAAAAGGTGGCTGAACTATTACCTAATTTCCAATTTCAAATTTCAGTGTTCTGTGAACGCTTACCTCTCTTTAAACCGTCTCCATAATAGAAACGGTTATATATGTCCCTGTCCCGGCATGGCTATGGATTGCACCTCTTGTGGGATTTTTTAGCTGAAGTTTGTCGTTGCCCATGTGTTTCTTTATCGTCCCCTGGAGTTGCCAGAATGCAAATACTGCCTGCATCAACCCTGTTGCACCAACAGGATGTCCACAGGCAAGGAGGCCACCTGATGGATTAACAGGGATCTTGCCACTCAGAAGGGAATGACCATCTTCGATGAACGGTCCACCCTCTCCATACTTACAGAGACCAAGATCTTCGTAAGTCTGGATCTCTGAGGATGTGTAGGCATCATGTAGTTCTACAAAATCTATATCCTCTACTGGATTTTCAATCCCGGACATCTCATAGGCAAGCTTGGCAGCCATCCTTCCCCCACGAAATGAATGGACACCAGGATATTTCAGATCTTTATAGTCCTCCTCCTTTTCATGAGGAAGAAGAGGAACCTTCTTGTGTGGTCTGTCTGCCATCCTCATGGCATCTGTACCGGTACCTATACCTGTTATCTTTACTGGTTTGATGTCCAGTTTCTCTGCCATATCCCCGGATACAAGGATTGCTACTGCTGCGCCATCAGACATGGTGCATATATCGAGTATGGTCAATGGGGTAGCGACCATGGGAGATGATCTTACATCCTCAATTGTCAGTTTCATGGGACTTTGTGCGTATGAATTGTGTATGGCGTTTCCATGATTTTTGATAGAGACAAGGGCCATTTGTTCAACTGTTGTGCCGAATTCATGCATATGTCTCTGTACCATCATGGCGTAATACCCGGAATAGAATCCTCCTACAGGGTAATCAAAATTTGTATCAGAGGCATGGGCGATGAATTCATTCCCCTTCCATGTATTGACTCTGGACATGGTTTCAAAGCCGTATGCTAGACATATATTCATCCTCCCTGATGCAACAGCCTCATATGCAGTCTGAAAACACAATCCGCCTGTTGCACCACCACCCTCCACCCTCTTCCCGGGTTTGGGGCACAGTCCCAGATAATCCTGTACCATGATTCCTGCCATCAACTGACGGGTAAAGTGATCAGAAAAATAGGATGCAACACTCCCGTCTATCATATCTATGGTCAGCTTCGGCACATCATTCATGGCATAATCGAATGCCTCTTTTACCATCAGCCGAAAATCCTTATCCGGGGATGCCTTTCTGAACTTCGTTACCCCACCTGAAATCATGTAAACAGGCCGCATAAAAAATCTCCTATTACCTAAATTGAGCGATTCTTTCATGTCGGGCGAGACGCCCGACCTACTATTGGCTAAATTATCAACCCTTCCCGGTAGGACAGGCGTCTCGCCTGTCCTCACTCACTAGGTGATTGGCTATAGTACCTGAACTTATTTCTTCAAACTCTTTTCCAAAAATCTTACGATCTCCTCTGTAGATGCTCCAGGGGTGAATATTTTTTTTATCCCTATCTTTTTCAGGGATCGTATATCATCCTGCGGTATTATCCCTCCTCCAAATACCAGCACATCCTTTATACCTTTTTCCTTTAATAACTTTATTACCTTTGGAAAGATATAATTGTGGGCACCTGAGAGTATGCTCAATCCTATAGCGTCTACATCTTCTTGTAAGGCTGCTATTACAATCATCTCAGGTGTCTGGTGCAGGCCTGTATAGATCACCTCCATACCCGCATCCCTCAATGCCCTGGCTATGATCTTTGCCCCCCTGTCATGGCCATCCAGACCAGGTTTGGCTATCAGTACCCTTATCCTCTTTCTTTTCCCCTTTTTTGTCATAATGTAATAGTTCTCCCCTCACACAGCCTCTAATATACCACCACTTCTCTGTATTCTCCAAATACCTTTCTGAGGACATTACATATCTCTCCACAAGTGGTATATGTCCTTACTGCATTGAGGATGTGAGGCATAAGATTATCTTTCCCTTCTGCGGCCTGTTGGAGACGATTCAAGGCAGAGGTAACAGCCTTTTTATTCCTTTTCTTTTTTATATCCTTCAGTCTTGCCACCTGTCTCTTTTCAACCTCATGATCTATTTTTAGCGTCTTTATAGGGACATCCTCTTCCTCTACATATTTATTCACGCCAACGATAATCCTTTCTTCCCTTTCTATAGCCTTCTGATACCAGTAGGCTGATTTAATGATCTCCTTCTGCGGGAATGCCTTTTCAATAGCAGCTACCATTCCACCTAATTCATCTATCTTCTCAAAATATCTATAGGTCTCCTCCTCCATCTTATTGGTCAGAGACTCTACAAAATATGATCCGGCAAAGGGATCGATAGTATCTGTTATCCCACTCTCATATGCGATGATCTGCTGTGTCCTGAGAGCAACTGTTACTGCCTTCTCGGTAGGGAGTGCCAGCACTTCATCCATAGAATTGGTATGTAGTGATTGTGTCCCTCCTATGACTGCAGCCAATGCCTGAATAGCTACCCTTACTATATTGTTCTCAGGTTGCTGGGCAGTGAGGGAGCATCCTGCTGTCTGGGTATGAAACCTGAGTCTTAGAGACATAGGATCTTTGGCCCTGAATCTCTCCTTCATTACCCTTGCCCAGATACGGCGTGCTGCACGTAACTTGGCTATCTCCTCAAAGAAGTCTATGTGTGAATTGAAGAAGAATGAGAGGCGAGGGGCAAAGGTATCTACATCAAGTCCAGCCTCTATCCCAGCCTCTACATACGCTATACCATCTGCTAATGTAAAGGCAAGTTCTTGTACGGCTGAGGCGCCTGCCTCCCTTATATGATAACCGCTTATACTGATGGTATTCCATTGTGGGACATATTCAGCACAGTATTTGAATATATCAGTGATTATCCTCAGGGACGGTCTGGGGGGGAATATCCACTCCTTTTGGGCGATATACTCCTTCAGGATATCATTCTGTATTGTCCCTCCGATTTTATCAGGACTTATCCCATTTTTTTCTGCCACAGCTATATACATGGCAAGGAGCATAGCAGCAGGGGCATTTATTGTCATAGAGGTAGTTACCTTGTCCAGTGGGATGTCCTTGAACAGTATCTCCATATCTGCCATTGTATCTATTGCAACACCACACCTTCCAACTTCACCTTTTGATTTAGGATGATCAGAGTCGTACCCCATAAGGGTGGGTATATCAAAGGCTACACTCAGCCCGGTCTGTCCCTCTTTCAATAGATATTTAAACCTCAGATTGGTATCCTCAGCAGCGCCGTAACCTGCGAACTGCCTCATGGTCCAGAGCCTTCCTCTGTACATGGTAGGGTGTGCCCCTCTTACAAAGGGAGACTGTCCAGGTAATCCAATATCCTTAAGATAGTCCTGATCCTTAATATCCGATGGGGTATAAAGCCTTTTTATAGGCATATTTGATACTGTTATAAACTTCTCTAATCTTTCTTTAGTCGTAGTTTTCACAGATTCTTTCCTCTTATCAGAAGCAAGTAACCATATTTATTCTTCTATGATTTACGTAATATATAATATTTTCCTCATTTTTCAAAATATATTTAGTCCCCTCTCCACAATCCGCTTAGAAGATCGGAAGAGCACACGTCTGAACTCCAGTCACATTCCTTTATCTCGTATGCCGTCTTCTGCTTGAAAAAAAAAAGAA
>CAJVYE010000017.1 GCA_913009285.1 uncultured Nitrospirota bacterium
AAAGGTGGAGGGGATGGAAGGAAAAATGAAGGACGTCAAGGAACGGGTGGAGAAGGAGAGAAACTACTAGGATAAAAAAGAAAAAAAGAAGAAAAGGTTTTTTTTTTCAAGCAGAAGACGGCATACGAGATAAAGGAATGTGACTGGAGTTCAGACGTGTGCTCTTCCGATCTTCAGTGATAATAATAAGATCGTTATAGCGATAAGATAAGATCCTGTTTTGTTAAAGAGTCTTAATAGACTCTTAGAGATTATCTCACCTAACATCCCACCTGCTGCTACGCCCTTTTCAAAGATAGGGTCTATATCTAAAAAACTTAGATAGAGGAGAGAACAAACAGATATTGAGAGAAATAACCAGACCAATAAAAGAAGAATATAATTCTTAAATCCCTGGTTACAGAACAATGATACTCCCCATATTGCGGTAAAAAGAGGTATAAGATATGCCCCACTCCCTAACAAATTTATGAAAACTGAGGCCATCAGCGCACCATAAAGCCCTGTATAATTCTTGGCGCTAATAACCTTGGAAGATTCTCTAAACCACGATGGATCATTAGGATTATACGAAATAAGGCTGATGGTTGTAAAAATCGCAAATGCGATCAGAATTACTCCCATAGAATCCCTAAAGACCCTCTTGCCAGAAAATAAAGACATCTTTACCTTTCTACCTGAAAATACCTACTCTTACACAAGAGCACGGACAAACAAGTTTGTCCGTGCCACCCTTACAATTTCCGAAAATCAAAAATCCCATCACCTTTCACCTAATTATAGTATCTTTCTTCCAATTATGATCATCCCTCTGTTGATAATCAATGTTATAGTGAAGTCCACGGCTCTCTTTACGCATGATTGCACAATCGATGATCAATTCAGCCACTGTGACAAGATTCCTCAATTCTATAAGATCCCTTGTGATGATGAAATCCCAGTAATATTCCCTGATCTCCTCCTTGAGTGTTTCTATCCTCCTCTTGGCACGTGTCAGACGTTTGTTAGATCTGACCACCCCTACATAATTCCACATCAATCTTCTTATTTCATCCCAGTTGTGGGAGACCACTACCGATTCATCGCTATCTACAGCACGTCCAATATCCCACATAGGGATCGGGATATCCGGGAAGTCCTCCTCTTTAATATATTTGATAGCATTCCTGGATGCCCTGTCCGAAAGTACAAGGGCCTCTAACAGAGAATTACTTGCAAGCCTGTTTGCACCATGCAGTCCAGTGCAGGCAACCTCACCTGAGGCATATAATCCATTTATATCAGTCCTGCCGTCTGTATCTGTGATCACTCCTCCACATATATAATGGGCAGCAGGTACTACAGGGAGAGGTGATTTGGTCATATCATACCCTAAGGAAAGACACTTTTTGTAAATGTTAGGGAATCGCTCCCTTATATGAAACCCGGGGATATGGGTAGTATCAAGATATACACATTCATCACCACTTTTTTTCATCTCAAAGTCTATGGCCCTCGCAACTATATCCCTTGGAGCAAGACACCCCATAGAGTGATATTTCTCCATAAAGGTATTCCCATTTTTAAACCTCAAGATCCCCCCTTCACCCCTCACAGCCTCAGATATAAGGAAGGACTTTGCTTGTGGATGATAGAGACATGTGGGATGAAATTGGATAAATTCCATATTGGATATCCCGGCCCCTGCGCGGTGTCCCATGGCAATTCCATCACCTGTAGCTATATCAGGATTCGATGTGTATAGATAAACCTTTCCTGCTCCGCCTGTAGCTAATAAGGTGGCTATAGAAAGGAAGGTATTGACCTTTCCAGTCGTGATATCCAGCACATAGGCCCCTAACACACGGTCTTTTTTGCTCCCTGGTTTAATATTCCTGTCAAGTCTTGCCTTGGTTATAAGATCTATGGTTATATGATTTGGATAGACCTCAATATTATCCTTATTCTCCACTGCATCTATCAATGCCCTTTCTATCTCCTGGCCTGTGAGATCAGAGGCATGGACAATCCTGTGCTTGGAATGCCCTCCCTCCATTCCAAGGTCAAAATTTGGCTCTCCATTTTCATCCCTTCTCAGTGTAAATTTTGTGCCCCACTCTATAAGTTCCTCTATCATTTTTGGCCCGTTTTCGATAATAATCTTGACCGCATCTTCATTGCACAGGCCTGCTCCAGCCTCTATAGTATCCCTGATGTGCAGATCGTATGAATCGTCGTCGGATATAACCGATGCAATTCCTCCCTGTGCATACTTTGTAGCAGATTCATCTATCTCCTTCTTTGTAATTATAGCAACACTTCCGTAATCAGCTATCTTCAGAGCAAAGGATAGGCCTGCTATCCCACTCCCTATAACAAGAAAATCCTTTCTTATCTCCATACCTTTATTTAACCTATTGTAATAATAAGAATTCCCTTTTTAACCAATTTAAATATACTAAAGTCTGTACTCCAAAAGGGGGGAGGAATACGGGTTAAGTCCATCAAATTGATGACTTATATCACAAATCATAACATCAATTCTGTTCTACTGTCAATGGACTTGGTGGAAGGTGAAATTAGATTAGCAAATGGGGTGAAGTAAACTCAATATTCAATTAATTCGGTTGTGTCCGTCGATCGTTGTCAGCTGTCCGTTGACTGTTGACAACGATCGACGCACACTATCCATCATTCATAATTGTGTAGCGAGGCTAAGAACACTGACCGTGTTCTTTACCACCCTTATCAGATGTTTTACTTCTGAATAACTTTCTATGCTTGGGTGGCTGAGAAGGCCCTCAAAGAAGCTTGTTGTTTTTAAAGCCATACCAAAAATAGATAGCTATGACGGCGTATAGTCCTGCAAGACCCAAGACACTTAATAAACCATTTTCCATAAATAAATCTCCTTATTTTTCCTTTTAACATTATGTTTTCACTGCAAAAAACGTGAAAGCAATAATCAATTTCCAGGTTTTTGCACTGGAAACAAATCGTGAAAAATATTTCAATTTGATAAATTATATCACAAAAAGTTTAAATAATCAAAAAATTTCCTTTCAACCTCAGTCAAACTTTTTATTGACATAAGAGAAAGATACATTTAAAATTACATACTAAAATCGTAACCGTACACAGTTCACGGTTTACAGTTGATAAAAACAGAAAGTAAAAGGAAATTGAAAAAACTGTAAACTGTAAACTGATAACTGTGAACGGTTATCTAAAATCTAACTCAAGAAAAAAACATTGATTTTTTCTATAAACGGATGCCGAGATAGCTCAGCCGGTAGAGCAGAGGACTGAAAATCCTCGTGTCGGCGGTTCGATTCCGTCTCTCGGCATCATAATACTAAACCTTAATCTTATCCCAAAACAAGGAAGAAAAATTGTATGGTTATAATAAACGGACTATCTTAGCCTTTATTCCTGTATTCATACTATACAGCATGGTAGTAATGGCAACTCCCTCCCCCACATTCAACCCCCTGAATTTTAATGAAGCTAGCACCAAGATGGATCCCCGATTGAATATATTATTGAATATATTCCTGATTCAGGAGCAGAAGGGGATGAAGATAAAAGGAAAACCTATCTCCTTGATGAATGTAGACTTTAAGGGTACTGAACCCACAGTCGGTGTATTGATAAAGACATCTGCCAGCAGAGAGGAACTTGAGACAGAAGGGGCAGTTGTAAGATCGAGAATAGGGGATATTGTTTCTGCCAAGATACCCATCCGTAGGCTTACAGATGTTGCTGCCCTTGATAATGTGGTGTATATGGAAGGGGCAATAAAGATGAAGCCCCTATTAGATACAAGTGTTCCGGAGACAAAGGCAGATCAGGTATGGCCTTCTTCAAATACAGTACTGGTGGATCAGGGTGTCGATGGTGGTAAATGGGTAAGCTTAGGGACCTATTACTTTACTGATAGCGCTACAGACAAAGTGACCCTATCAGATGATGCTGACTCATGGGTAGCAGCAGATGCTGTCAGGTTTGGTCTATCAGGTATTGTTGACAACACAGATTCTGGTTTTAGTGTAGTAGGCGATTGGGGTATAAGTCCTCCACCCAAAAGGATAACTGATTTCTTTGGTACAGACTTTCATTGGCATGCTGGTGGTACTGGTACCAATACAGCCACTTGGTCTGCTGAGTTAATAGAGGGTCCTGGCTCTTATGATGTATCTGTATGGTATCCAATAAGTAGTGCCTTTGCTACCAATGCACCATTTACTATAAACCGTTCTGGTTACACAGGGGCTGATGTAATAATCGCTATCATTGATAGTGGGATAGACTTTACACATGGGGATTTTATCGATGAAAATGGTACCTATTTAAATTCTGATGATACATCACGGATAATATATTTATGGGACCAGACAGATGAAAATATAGTTTCTCCTCCAGGTGGATATAAATATGGTACAGAATATATTCAATCAGAAATCACTGATGAAATCGATGGCACACCTGCTTATTATGTTAAAGAAAAAGATGAAGATGGACACGGGACACATGTTGCCAGCATAGCAGCCGGGGATGGCTCTCAGACAGGGAATGGGATACCAGCAGGCACCTATAAAGGTATGGCACCGGATGCTGACCTGTTGATTGTAAAGACTAGCTATTATGCCGATGAGATAATAGACGGGATCGATTATGCAATATCAAAGGCTGATTCGGAGAGAAAACCTGTTGTCGTCAATATGAGCTTGGGTAGTAACTTAGGCGCTCATGACGGCACATCACTCTTTGAAGAGGCTATAGATAATGCAGTAGCTGCTGGTATGGTTATTGTAGTAGCTGCTGGTAATGAAGAAGGTTCTGATATACATGCAAGCGGGATAGTGTCCCAGGGGGGGACTACATCAGTAGGGTTTAAGGTGTTAAATAAAGAACTCATCTCACTGGATATTTGGTATGATGGTTCGGATGAGATGTGCATGACCATTACTCCACCGAATTGCAGTACCACCTCTCAAATCTGTCCAGGTGACACCCCTATCGATTACTATAGAGTTTGGGATTCATCGTGTGGAAAGATCCTGATCTCTGCCCCTGCACCCAATCCTCAGAATGATGATCGTAATATAGTAATATGGCTCAGCAATGATGGGGGAAACCCTGTTGAATTAGGCATATGGAGTTTTAACCTTACAGGTACCAGTATCTCCAATGGAAAATTCGACGCATGGTCTTATGACGCTTCCCTTGCAGAATTTACCTCAAACATTGATAACAGCATGAAGGTAGCAATACCTGGAACAGCAAAAGAGGCAATTACTGTTGGTTCCTATGTAACAAGGACATCCTGGACAGATATCTATGGAACAACTCGAAATATTAATAGTACAATAGGAGAGATTTCATCTTTTAGCAGCCGTGGACCAACAAGGGATAATAGGCAGAAACCAGATATTGCAGCTCCCGGGCAAGTAATAGGCGCAGCACGGTCCAAGGATTTTAATATCAGTGGTGACCGTCTTTTAGACGATAATGGAAATCACGTAATAATGCAGGGGACAAGTATGGCCTCTCCACATGTAGCAGGTGCTGTTGCCCTCATGCTGGAGAAGGATCCCTCTGCAACCTCTGCATGCATTAAAAGCAACCTGCACATAAACGCTGTACCCTCTGGTTCAACGCCGAACGATTCATGGGGGTATGGGAAATTGGATGTTATTGCTTCAATAGAGGATTCTACTTTCCAGGACAGCCCCATTTCAGTGAGAGCAGGGGACAACAACCCGGGAAATAGGTCTGCCAGCAAAGGGAGTACAGATGTACCAATGATACAGATTGAACTCGCCAATAGCTCCAGCAAGGATATTGATATCTCTTTTATAACATTCAGGGCATCAGGGAGTGGTGATGATGTAAGTGACATAACACAAGTAGAGCTTTATAATGACATAAACAATAATGGGGTAGTGGATCCAGGTGAGCCACTAATTGCTTCAGGTAATTATACAACAGATAATGGTAGCATCACCTTTAACCCCTCCACCTCCACCAAAATAGAAGCCAATACAAAAGAAAACTGGCTGCTGGTATATGATTTTAATACTGTGCTTGCATCAGCAGACTCTGCCAATATTGGAGGAACTAACCAATCAATCAGTGCGTATCTCCTTCCCTTTGAGCTAGATGCTATAGCCAGCAATTATAAGGATATATTAATTCCTAACAAGAGAGCAGATATTTTTCTCCTTGGTTCATGTCTGATATTAGCAGTAATCCTCTTATTAACCCGGAAAAGGAGAGTGATAGGTTATGCAATAGCAGCTTTCCTATTGATTACCATCCTCTCCTTACATGCATGTGGAAGTGGAGGGGGTGAGGAGCCATCACCACAGCCGCCGCTATCCCCTACATTTTTAGTTAGTATAGATCTCAACACTGTAATAGCTAAAGGTGCATGTTGTCAGAGTGATACAATATCAGGCGGTATTATAAATATACAGAAATAATAGAGATTGTCTTCCTTACAGCAAACCTAATCTTTACTTTACAGACCCTTAGATTCCCTTTTGAGTGTTTTGATAATCCTGTTGACAACATCGCTGAGTCTGTTATACTCAACTAGGCCATGAATTTGGATTTTTCGCGCTCAGGTTTAGATCAGGTTTGGCCGATCTGATTGAGCAAAACCGCAGGAATAGTAGCGCTATTTCGAGGATATTGAATGTTTTGGAGATAGAAAAATATCTTGCAGAGATGAAGGAACTGGTGGACGATGCATTGGATAGGCATATTCCCCATGTGAATGAATTTCCCCCCGGCATCCATGAGTCTATGAGATACAGTGTATTTGCGGGTGGTAAGAGGCTGCGACCCATTCTGGTTATTGCATCTGCTGAGACGGTTAGGGGGAGGAGAGAGGATGTGCTCCCATTTGCCGCCGCAGTTGAGATTATACATACCTATACCCTGATTCATGATGATCTTCCTGCCCTGGACAATGACGATTTTCGTAGGGGGAAGCCAACAAATCATAAAGTATTCGGTGAGGCGACAGCTATCCTGGCAGGAGACGCCCTCTTGACATATGCATTTCAGTTGATGACAGATCCTAATCTAATGAATACTATTCCCCCGGCGGTCCTCTTATCGGCTGCCAATGAGATGGCAAGGGCTATTGGATCTCTGGGCACAATAGGAGGACAGATGGTGGATATTCAGTCAGAGGGAAAAGAGGTAGATAAAGAGACCATAGAATATATACATACACATAAGACAGGCGCATTGATACTGGCATCGGTTAAATGTGGTGCGATTTTGAGTGAAACCAGTGAGGCTGAGATGGAGGCATTGATATCTTATGGCAGGGATATAGGTCTTGCCTTCCAGATAGTAGATGATATCCTTGATCTTGAAGGGGATGAGGATAAATTGGGAAAGGCTATCGGGAGCGATATAGAGAATGAGAAGGTCACATACCCTGTCCTTTTCGGAGTGGAAGAATCGAGACGGATGGCAAGTAGACTTGTGGAGAGTGGAATCAGCTCCCTTAAGATGTTTGGTAGCAGTGCTGACGTCCTGAGGGATATTGCTAATTTCTTTGTCTCAAGGAGTTTCTAAAGGAGTGAGTATGTCAAGTCTTTTGGAAAAGATAAATAGTCCTGATGATTTAAAGCAAATCAGTAAAAAAGATCTCCAAAAACTGGCAGAGGAGATCAGAGAGGTTATTATCAAAACTGTCTCTAAAACAGGGGGACATCTTGCCTCGAATCTGGGTGTTGTTGAATTATCAATAGCTATCCACTATGTATTCAATGCACCGGTGGATAAGATCATATGGGATGTAGGACATCAGATATATACACATAAGCTCTTAACCGGCAGGAGAGAGAGGTTTCATACCCTGCGCCAATATCAGGGTCTCAGTGGTTTTCCCCAGAAGGATGAGAGTATATACGATGCCTTTAACACCGGCCATAGCGGGACATCTATCTCTGCAGCGCTGGCCCTTGCCAAGGCAAGGGATGTGAGGGGTGAAAATAACTCGGTTATAGCGGTTATCGGGGATGGATCAATGACAGCAGGTCTATCCTTTGAGGGATTGAATCATGCAGGGGCCTTGAATAGTGATATGATAGTGATACTTAATGATAATGAGATGTCTATATCACCGAATGTAGGTGCACTATCTGTCCATCTTAATCGCATTCTTACCGGCCAACTCTTTAATAAAATGAGGAGTGAGATAGAGATGATCCTTAAGGCCATCCCTCGTATAGGAAACCCGATGGTAAGATTTGCCGAACGTGTAGAGGAGGCTATCAAAGGGATCTTTGTGCCTGGAAGGTTGTTTGAGGACTTAGGATTTCAGTATGTGGGTCCCATAGATGGACATAACATCCCACATTTACTGGAGACTCTTAACAGTGTAAAGAAATTGAAGGGATCGATCCTTGTTCATGTTGTCACAACAAAAGGTAAGGGTTATACACCTGCAGAGAGGGAGGCAGATTCTTTTCACGGTACCCCCCCATTCGATATTGAGACAGGGAATTTTATAAAGAAAAATGCACCCCCTTCATATACAACTATCTTTAGTAATACGATAGTAGAGCTTGCCAGAAAGGATAAAAAGATTATTGGTATTACAGCAGCTATGGCAGATGGTACAGGGTTAGATAAGTTTGCAACCGAATTTCCGCAGAGGTTTTATGATGTAGGTATAGCAGAGCAACATGCCGTGACATTTGCAGCAGGTCTGGCCAAAGAGGGATTCAGACCGGTTGTGGCGATCTACTCAACCTTTCTACAGCGTGCCTATGATCAGGTACTCCATGATGTATGCATAATGAACCTTCCTGTTACATTTGCCATAGATAGAGCTGGAATGGTAGGGGAAGATGGTCCTACTCATCAGGGGCTCTTTGATATATCCTTTCTCCGTTCTCTTCCCAATATGGTGCTAATGGCCCCAAAGGATGAGAATGAGATGAGGCATATGCTAAAGACCGCCTTTGATTATCCTGGCCCGGCTGCAGTACGTTATCCAAGGGGAAGCGGAATGGGAGTACTTATCGATAACGAATTGATGGCCCTTAAGATAGGCCATGCAGAGGTACTGAGGGCGGGGGAGGATGTAGCAATCTTAGCTATTGGAAATTCAGTCTTTCCTGCCCTGGAGTCAGCCATTCAGTTAGAACTCGAGGGTATTGATGCCACTGTGGTCAATGCCCGCTTTGTCAAACCTCTGGATGCAGGGTTGATAGAAAAATTGGCAAAGAAGATAGGGGTTATTGTAACTGTAGAAGAGAATGTACTACAAGGAGGGTTTGGAAGCGCTGTATTGGAATACCTGAACGATAATGGCTTGACAGATGTAAAGGTTAGAAGGATCGGTATCCCTGATGAATTTGTTACACATGGCTCTCCTAAAATACTAAGAAATAAGTATGGCCTCGATGTAGAGGGAATCTCGAGGGCAGTAAGAGAGGTTGTTGGGAGCAGAACCCTAAGGAAGGGCAGAACCCTAAGGAAGGTTAGTGTATCTTCAAGAGTATCAAGTCAGATTCCACACGATCATTTCCCAAATATCAGATAATTTGTTTCCTACCTCTCTGACAACGGTCGGTTCAAAACCACAGTGCATCATACAGTTTGAACAGCGTGGGTCGTTTCCGTTACCATATCTCTCCCATTCGGTCTTTTCCATCAGTTCTCTGAATGTGGGGTAATGAGTATCTGTGATCAAGTAACAAGGGCTTTTCCATCCCTGGGGATTTCTTGTAGGATTACCCCATGGTGTACAGCAGAGATCTCTATCCCCCCTTAAGAACTTCAGATAAAGGGGGGTGCTCAGAATCTTAAATTTCTTTGAAAGATGGTAGATATGTCTGAATCTCTGATGGATATCATCCCTACTGAGGAAGATATCATTATCCACTGCCTCATAGCCGAAGGCAGGCGCTACTAACATACCATCAACCTTCAGGTAGTCAAGATAGGCAAAGAGCGCCTCTATCTCATCCATCTCTGTATTTTTAAAGATCGATGTGTTGGTACATACCCGAAACCCCATCTCCTTTGCCTTTTTTATACCATTGATGGCCTCTTTGAAGACACCAGCACGACCTGATATCCTGTCGTGTGTAACAGATAGACCATCCAGGTGTACATTTATATTAAGGTAGGTATTTGGTATTAATTTATGTAGAGAATCCTTTAAGAGGATGCCGTTTGTACAGAGGTAGATATGTCGTCTTCTCTTAATTAGCTCCTTGACCAATTGGTCTACATGGGGGTACATCAATGGCTCTCCCCCTGTGATGGTGACAATGGGTGTGTTAGACTCCTCCACAGCAGTGAGACATTCCTCCACACTCATACTCTTCTTCAGACTCTCCCCGTATTCCCTGATCCTCCCACACCCCTCACATGATAGGTTACATGCATGAGTAGGTTCCAACATCAAGACAATCGGATATCTGCCATTGGAGGACAGATCGGAAGAGCGTCGTGTAGGGAAAGAGTGTAGATCTCGGTGGTCGCCGCATCATTAAAAAAAAAACATAAAGATCGGAAGCGCACACTTCTGAACTCCAAGTACATCCTCATCTTCCTCACCGCTCCTCCCCC
>CAJVYE010000018.1 GCA_913009285.1 uncultured Nitrospirota bacterium
CCGTGCCTTTTTGTTTATCTGCTTTCTTTTTCTATTTTCTTTTCTTCTTTTTTTTTGTTTTTTTTTTAATGATACGGCGACCACCGAGATCTACACTCTTTCCCTACACGACGCTCTTCCGATCTTAATCACTACATCTGCCTTAGGCACAGCCTCCATCATACGACGCCTCGCCACCTGCATCTGAATAGACCTGACCCTAGCCTTTAGCATTGGATCCCCCTCTGTCTCCTTCCTTTCCTCCTTAACCTCCTGTTTCGTCATCTTGATATTCTCTCCAAAGCTCCACCTCTGGAAGGCAAAATCTAAGGCGGCCAGGATTAGCAATGCCCAGAATGTATGCAAACATATCTTGAAAGCAACCCCTAATATATAAATCCAGATCTGTACTGTATCCTTGTCCATTAGAGGGGGGATATTTGCAAATTCAGCCTTTACAGTTAGATACGAGATATAAGCTACTATAATGATCTTGAAAATAGATTTCAGTAACTCTGCAAATGCATTTTTCGAGAATAACTTGCTCATCCCCTTAATGGGATTGAGTCTGGAAAAATCTGGTGTGATTGGTTTTATTGAAAAGAAAATTCCACCTGTCTGTATAACACCAGAAATCAAGCCAGCAGCAAAGACAACTGTGAACATAGGTAAGAGTAACCTGTAGAACGCCTTTACAACCGTATAGAATAAGGAATATATACCGTCTCCCCCTATTTCCATCACTCCTGCCTCGGAAAACATATATCCTGAAAAACCCATGAGATTTCTAAACATATATGTACCGGTAAAGTACAACACAAGAAGACTGGCCATCAGGACAAAGACAGAAGATACCTCTCTGCTATAAGCCACCTGTCCCTTTTCACGGATCTCTCTCTTTCGTCTTGGTGTCGCCTGTTCTGTTCGCTGTTCCTTATCGTATTCTGGCATATTATGTTATTTTCGAATTCCGATTTTCGATTTTCGATTTAAAGAATAAGAATAAATAGTTTGTAAACCTCTAATTCGTAAATTTTTTTCATTTTTTTCTAATTTCCAATTTCAAATTTCAGTTTTCTGTGAACGCTTACAATTAATTAAATCGAAAATCGACATTCGAAAATTGAAAATTAAATTCATCCCATTATCCTCAACAACGCATACATATCTCTCCCCATGCCATTAAAAATACCCTTCAAGAGCATACTGAAGAAGGGGAGTGACAACCCTATCATTAATAACCCCACAGCTATTTTGAGAGGAAATCCCACAATAAATACATTCATCTGAGGAACTGTTCTAGCTATCAAACCCATGGCCACACTAGTGAATAATAGGGTAGCTATAATAGGAGCCCCTACCTTCACTGCTATCTTAAATATATCACCAAATAAACTAACAACCATTTCTATCAAGGCCCCGCTGAAATGAAATCCTAAAGGTGGTATCAACTCAAAACTGTCAATAATCGCCTTGATGAAGAGATGATGAGCATTTATAGAAAGGAATATTAAAAGGGCTATTATATTTTGCAACTGTGCAATTATCGAGATCTGTGAACTTGTGCTAGGGTCGATAACATTAACTATACCGAACCCCATCTGGAAACCAATCAGATTACCTGACAATTGTATACCCGCAAAGATAAGCCTTGCAACAAAACCAATTGTTATCCCTATAAATATCTCTCCTGTCAGGAGTATTGCCATAGGAAATATCCTTTCTGGAAGATAGTCTAAATTGATCTTGACCATAGGATAGACAATTATGCTTATTATAAGTGCAAACCCCACCTTCAACTGAAGAGGAACATTTCTACTTCCAAATATTGGGGCAAAGAAGAGTAAGGCACCTACCCGCATAAAGATAAAGAGAAAGGCCTGAAATTGTTGAAGCGAAAAATTAAAAAGATCCATATCAATGTATGTACATCGGGATATTGATAAAGAGCCTCGCTGTATATCCAACCATAAACTGGAGCATCCATGGGAGAAAGAGGACCATGGCGAGCATTACTGCCAGAATCTTCGGGATAAAGGTCAATGTCATCTCCTGAATCGATGTGACGGCCTGGAATATACTCACCAATATCCCCACTATCAACCCAAATCCAAGCATGGGGGCCGATAACAAAAGGGTAGTCAGTAAGGCCTCTTTACCAAAACCAACAATAAACTCCTGTGTCATAAGTGTCTCCTCCTTTCACCTTTCACCCTTCACCTTTTAAGCAAAACTCTTAACCAGTGATCCAATGATCAGATACCACCCATCTACCAGGACAAATAGCATCAGTTTAAAGGGGAGAGAGATCATTATGGGTGGCAACATCAGCATCCCCATAGAGAGTAGTATGCTTGCAACAACCATATCCAATATCAAAAAGGGTATATATATCAAGAATCCTATCTGAAAAGCTGTTTTTAACTCACTTATGATAAAGGCCGGTATCAGTATATGGGTAGGTACATCTGATGGCCCCTTGGGTCTCTCAATCTTTGCGATATTAACAAACATTGCCAGATCCTTTTCCCTTGTCTGTTTGAACATAAACCTTCTTAACGGTTTTATAGAATTATCCAGTGCCTCCTTCTGAGAGATCTTCTCAGAGAGGTAGGGCTGAATACCATTTTTATTTATATTCTGCCATACAGGAGACATAATAAAAAAGGTGAGGAAGAGGGCTAAACCAATAATTACCTGATTAGGCGGCATCTGTTGCGTTCCCATCGCCTGCCTCAAAAACGCCAACACCACCACAACCCTTGCAAAGGATGTAAGCATAATAAGTATTGCCGGTGCCAGGGAGAGGATGGTCAGCATAAGAAGAATCTGAAGAGTTAGAGCCATCTGACCAGGACCCTCTGCATCGCCAAAAGCTATATTAATAGTAGGGATAGTGAGAGGTTTCCCTTCAGTATTAACCGTCAATAAAGTCAAGACCATGGTCAAAGCCATTACAACCACAGCAAAAGATAAATAAATTTTCGATTTTCGATCTTCGATTTTCGATTTAAAAGAAAAAAAACCAGCATAAATTTTTAATTTTACAATGTCGATTTCCCGTTTAAAGAGAAAAGGAAGATGAAAAAAATGAATCAACATACCTGTTCTGAATGTGCAGACAGGTCGCAACCCGCAACCCGTAACTCGAAAATCGAAAATCGAAGATCGAAAATTCATATTACACCCTTTTAAGTCTCTTGAGCCTCTCCTGTATCATCTGGCTCACCTGCTCAACAGAATCCTTTTTCTTTTCATGATCAGAGATAAATCTATTTAACTGATCTGAAAAGACCTCTGTTCCCTTTACATCTCTATCAGATCCAGCCTTTTTCCCTTTAAGTTTAGCTATAGCCCCATTATTCGCCAGCTTCGTCAGCATAGAGATATTATTATTCGATATCCCAAGGACCAGGATATCATCTGCGACCTCTACTAGTGTTATCGCCTTCTTAGGACCTATAAAACTTGTGGAAATAACCTTTATCAGTCGATTGCCCCCAATCATCCCATTATCTTTAAGCAAAAACCTCTTCACAAGGTAATATATTATTAATATTACAGAGAGGACTATTATCAATGAGATAATCATCCTGACAGTAGTTGAAAAGAGGTCAGGAACAGAGGGAGGAACAGGCTCCTCATAATTTAGATAATCTCCCTTATCTTGATCAGAGGTCTTCTCTTCTGGTACAGGCATCTCTTCTACAGGAGCCACCCCTTCCAGATTCTCCTCCACTATAGTCTCTTCTCTTTCCCCGTCTGATATCTTCTCTCCATCAATAAAATCTTCAGGAAAAAGGGTATTGAGAATCCCCTCTACATCACCTGCTACGCTATCCCTTTTTATAGAAATCACCAAACTCTTATCCTCTATTGAAAGAGAAAACCTCTCCTCGACTCCAGATCCATCTGTTGCATGCATAAGACGCATTCTAACTCTATCTTTTGTATATTGAACGACATTGATACGAGATATCAAGTCATCATCAACCACTAAAACCCGTTTGGAAGGATCAAGATAGGTATCTGGAAAATCTATCTGAATCGATTTTTCATAAAATATCGGTCCTTGATAAGCAGCCAACGGTCTCTTGAAATCTACTACCACACGTAACTCTCTGTCATCAGAATAAGTATTCAGACCTTTAATACAATTGAAGTCAGATAGGGGTTTAGCATAAGCCATGTTACAGAAGATACAGAAAAATACCAGTGTAAAGAGATATCGTAACCGTTCACGGTTTGAAATTTGAAATTTGAAATTTGAAATTTGAACCTTTTTGTTCCACTTGTCAAAGTCGTACCAAACCAAATCTGCTAATTCTTTCGCTAGTTTGTAAATCTCTAATTCGTAAACTCTTTTCATTTTTTTCTAATTTCCAATTTCAAATTTCAGTGTTCTGTGAACGCTTACAAAACTGCTTACTCCCTACTCCCTACTCTACTTTAACTGTTCAATCCTCTCCATAGGTGTTATGATATCTGTTAGACGAATACCGAATTTCTCATTAACTACAACAACTTCACCACGGGCTATCAATTTGTCGTTTACCAGAATATCTAAAGGTTCTCCCACGAGTTTGGTCAGCTCTATTACAGACCCCTGCCCCAATTGAAGAAGGTCGTTTATCAATATCTTTGTACGGCCTAGCTCAACTGTAACCTTTAACGGGATATCCAGAATAAAATCCAGATTCTTAAGATCTTGCGAAGTGACTTTCTCCTTGTCCTCGCCAAGCCCCTGGGGAGATTCTGACACAATTCCAACCCCTTCACTCGATTCCTGTCTGGTATCGGTACCATTTTCTCCTTTGCCTGGATCAACTTCACTCTTCTTATTAACACCTTCGTTCTCAGCCATTTCTACCTTTACCCTCCTCTCGTGATTGTTGATGATATCTGGATGGCTTTATTCCCTTTTGATACCCCAGGAAATCCCTTGAACTTCGGCACACCCTCCACCTTTATTGCAAGCTCGTTTGTCACATCATTACCCAATTGAATGACATCTCCTACACCCAGCTTTATCAGATCACGAGTCATTAATTCTCTACTTCCTAACTCCACAACTATCTCTACCTCTGCCTCTTTTAGCCTCTCTCGTAAGCGGAGTAGCCATGTCTTATCCACCTCTAACTGATCGCTCTGAAAACCTGTACGCAGCTTTGCGATAATTGGCTCAACAGTTGAATAAGGAATACAGAAGGTTATCGTTCCAGAGGTATGCTCCATCTCCACCTCAAACATGATAATAATAACTACATCGGTAATAGGAACTATTGCAGCAAATTGTGGATTCACTTCAGACCTTACAAAACTTATATTTAGCTGGTGAACCGGTTTCCATGCCTCCTCTAGATCGCTTAGGGCATTGAGAATCACCCTTTTTATCAACCTCTGTTCTATCTGTGTGAAGTCACGTCCCTCAATCTTTGCTGATCCCTCACCACTCCCCCCAAAAAAGGTATCGACAAAGGAAAATACTATCTTGCTCTCTGCTACAAGAAGTGCAAACCCCCTGAGCGGCTCCATGCGAAAGATATTGAGACTAGCAGGAACAGATAGGGACTTGATAAAATCTCCAAACTTCACAGTATCTGTGGAAACAGGTTTTATATCTACAACCTTACGGAGAGAGTTTAAGAGAGATATCCGAAAGAGTCGTGAAAATCTCTGATTGATAATATCAAGGGTGGGCATCTTCCCCCTTATTATCCGCTCCTGAATAGTCAGATCATAGGAAATTACCTCAGATCCATCTCTTCCATCATCAGTCTCAGTTTCTATCTCACCATCCGTAACACCACGTAATAGGGCATCGACCTCATCTTGAGACAATACCTGAGCCATCTTTTACCCTCCAAGTCAAATTACCACCACCAGATGTGATGGCTTGTTTATACCTAAATCTTGTACCATCTCCGTGCAGAAAATTTCTTTTGCCGGTAGCTGCAGGCTAAAGCCTGCGGCTACCCGTTCAGAATCCCGCCCCCAGGGCTGGGTTCTTCACTGTATTACAAACTCCGTAAAATAAACGTTTCTAATAATCCCGTGTTTTATGAATGTATTTACACGGATTATTATCTCTTCCCTTAATTTAATCTTTCCGTGAACTGTATATATATCATTAAAGTTCTTACTGCTTAAGAGTAGTAAAATAGAATCCTTTATCTGCGGTAGCCTTGCCTTTATCTCTTCTGCCAATGCTTCATCGCTAAGTTCCAGTTCCATGGTTGTCTTCAAGAATCTCTTCCCGGAGCTATCAGCAAGATTTACAATAAATGGTTCCAGGGGAAACATAGTCCCTATTTCATCCTTTGGCTCTGCCTTCTTTACAGCCTTAGAAGTCTCCTCATCCAAACCGATTGCAGGGGAAATATATTTACTCCATACAAAATACCCGCCCCCAGCGAGGCCAAGAAAAATGACTAATACACTAATAAGAATAATGATAACCTTTTTAGAGCCTTTCTTCTTTGGTTCTTGTTCACTCTCTACCTTATCTTCCTCTGCTGCCATATCAGATCCCTCCCTTCTCTTTCTTCTCTAGTATAATCTCCACCCTGCGATTCTTTGATCGGTGTTCAGGTGTATCATTAGGAAATAAAGAACGATGCTCCCCGAATCCCAGGGCAGATAAACGGGATGGAGAGATATTGCTGCTCTTTAATAAAAACCTTAGAATATTTACCGCTCTTGCTGTCGATAACTCCCAATTAGACGGAAATTCAACCGTATTTATAGGGACATTATCAGTATGCCCCTCCACCCTCATCAGATAATCAGATCCTTTAACCCATTCGCCCATCTCTATCAAAACAGGGAGCATCTCAGGTTTGATATCAGCCTTCCCCTCATCAAAGAGTATCTTATTATAAAAGGTAACAACTATCTTACCAGCCTTTGAAACAACACTTATATCATTCAATTTCACTATACTCTCTCTTCCTTCCATTTCACCCTCTATTTCCTGAGCCATAGATAATATCTTGCTGAAATATTCTGGATCCACATTTTTAGGCATAGGGAATACAATCTTTGATGAATCTATTATACCCTTACTATTAGATCCCATTACCCCTATTGCCCCGGTAAAAAACCCAAACATCTTCTTAAGCTTCTTAACATCCATGGAGGACATCACAAGAAGCATGACAAAGAACGTCAGGAGAAGGGTCAGGAGATCAGAAAAGGTGACCATCCAGGCAAGCGGGTCAAGCCCTTCCTCATCACCACCCTCTCCTCTGGTTTTACGCCTCAAGCGAATAGTATATCTCCTTTTTTCCCTTGCCATTAACCAGGCCCTTCCTCCTCACTCAACATGATAATCTCTACCCTTCTATTTATTACCCTGTTCCTTGTGGTATTATTGGGAAATAGCGGACATGTTTCACCATACCCCACAGCCGCCAATCTGTTCGGTGCAATATCCCCCTTCTCTACCATATATCTCAATACACTTATAGCCCTTGATGTAGACAACTCCCAATTGGAAGGGAATTTCCTGGTATTTATAGGTATATTATCTGTGTGTCCTTCAATATGCAGGGGTTTCGATGTCATGTTCAACAGCACACATATATTATCCAGCAAATGAAACGACTTTCTTGATAACTCAGCACTCCCTGAAACAAAGAGGATACTATCGGATAATATTATCTTCAAGCCTCTTTCCTCTGTCTGGATAGATACATCATTTCCCATATTCTTCTTTTCTATATATCTCTCCAGTCTATCTATCATCTGATAGATATTAGCCTCAGACTCAACCATAGGTGGTGTTGAAGGAAAGATAGATTCCCCTTTATCCTTCCCAACACTAACCCCTGCGGGTAATATCCCAAAACTCCCTGAAAGGGAGCCCAATGCCACTCGCACCCTTCTTTCATCTAGAACAGCGATAGAATTTAGGAGGATAAAGAATGCGAGTAGTATCACACTAAGAGCTGTAAAGAGTACTGTAAAAGAACTGGCCTCTCCTCTTTCGTTTCGTAACCGTTCACGGTTTGAAATTGGAAATTGGAAATTGGAAATTTGTGTTATCATATCGCAGCTATACTATCAGATAATTGTATAATCTGATAACCAACTGTGTTTTGAATCTTTTTGTTCCACTTATCAAAGTCGTACCAAACCAAATCCGATAATTCTTCCGCTAGTTTGTAAACCTCTAATTCGTAAACTCTTTTCATTTTTTTCTAATTTCCAATTTCCAATTTCAGTGTTCTGTGAACACTTACTGTATATAAAAAGATACCATCAAATAACAGAGGGTGTCAATTAAAACCCAATTGGAGGTTTTGGATCAGATTTGTCTACAAGGTGACAGCGCACCATATGACCATTAGATATCTCTTTTGGTTTTGGCCATTCAATTCGACACCGCTCTTCAGCAACCGGGCATCTGGTATGGAAACGGCATCCTGAGGGAGGGATAATTGAGGATGGGACATCTCCTTTTAGGAGTATTGCCTTCTTTCTCTTCCCCGGGTCAGGAACAGGGTTAGCAGATAGTAGGGCAATGGTGTACGGATGCAGGGGATTAGAATAGAACTCAGCGGTATCGGCAATCTCTGTAATCTCTCCCATATACATAGTAGCTATTCTGTCTGATACATGTTCTACTACTGAAAGATCATGGGTTATAAAGAGATATGAAAGATGAAAATCTTTTTTTAACTTTGTTAAAAGGTTTAATATCTGAGCCTGTATAGAGACATCCAGGGCTGATACCGGTTCATCGCAGATAATAAGTTTGGGATTAAGGGATAAGGCTCTTGCAATGGCTATCCGCTGCCGTTGCCCCCCTGAAAATTCATGTGGATAACGGTTATAATAACTGGCTGATAGCCCTACCCTTTCTAACAGGTTTTCAACAAGCTCTCTCTTTTCTTTACCCCGGGCAATCTTATGAGCGCCAACCCCTTCAGCAATTATATTACCTACAGAGAGTCTGGGGTTCAAAGATGAATAGGGGTCCTGAAAGATGATCTGCATATCTTTACGGAGTTTATGAAGTTTATCACCCTTTAATTTAAATACATCTTCCCCTTCAAAATAGACATTCCCTCCGGTTGGCTCAATAAGACGTAGGATAACCCTGCTGGCGGTTGTTTTTCCACAACCAGATTCTCCGACCAGGCCCAGGGTCTCTCCTGCCTTTATATGGAAAGAGATATTATCAACTGCCTTTACCCAATTAACAACCCTGGATAGTATTCCTCTGGTTATAGGAAAATATTTTTTTAGATCTGTGACCTCTAAGAGGATGTGATTTGTGTTATGCATTTTTTATCTTTTCTTTCCAGATATATTTATCAATACTCTTGCTAAAATGGCATGCCGCTTTATGATCCTGCTTAATCTCTTCTAGAGAAGGCTCAAGAACTTTACATATCTTAGTAGCAAATAAGCAGCGGGGCCAAAATTTACACCCTTTAGGAAAGGCTAATGGGTTTGGAACATTGCCAGGTATTACATACAAATCCTCCTTTTTTTCTCCTATAATAGGTATTGATGTAAAGAGTCCCAATGTATAAGGATGTCGTGGGTTTTCGAAGATCTCTTCCACTGAACCGTATTCAACTATTTTGGATGCATACATAATTGCCACATGACTGGCAATACTGGCCACCACCCCTAAATCATGTGTTACCATCAAGATAGACATGCCTGATTCATCCTGTAATGATTGCATAAGATCTAATATCTGTGCCTGGATAGTAACATCCAGGGCAGTTGCAGGTTCATCAGCTATCAATATTTCTGGATTACAGGTCAGGGCCATAGCAATCATTACCCGTTGTTTCATTCCACCTGACATCTGGTGTGGGTAATCATTGATACGAATCTCTGGTGAGGGAATGCCGACCTTATCTAAGATATGGATGGTGAGCTCTTTGGCCTCAATGGATGTCTTTTTTTGATGGAGCATAATGACCTCTTTGATCTGATCTCCTATGGTGAACACAGGATTGAGAGAAGTCATCGGTTCTTGAAAGATCATACTTATATCATTTCCACGGATAGCTTCCATATCCTTTTCTGATAACTCTACCAAATTTTTTCCTTTATATATAATCTCTCCATCAGCTATTATGCCAGGAGGGGAAGGGATTAATCTTAGGATAGATAAACATGTGATACTCTTACCACACCCCGATTCTCCGACCAGACCTAGAGTGGTTCCCTTTATCATCTTCAGATCAACACCATCAACAGCCTTTATCAGACCCTCATCAGTATCAAAATACACCTTTAGGTTGTTGATCTTCAATATTGGTTCTTGATTATCTGATGTATAATTTTTCTTCATAGTGAATAGTGTAACCGTTCACGGTTTGAAATTGGAAATTAGAAATTGGAAATTAGGTAATAGTACAGCCATAATTTTAATCCTTAAAAAGCATAATAAGTTACCACGGATTTACACTGAGATTTATTAATGGAACTTCATCGTGAGATGAAGTCCTATTAATAAATTCCAGTGATATTCCGTGTCTTTCCGTGGTGAACTATTACGATAACACAAATTTCCAATTTCTAA
>CAJVYE010000019.1 GCA_913009285.1 uncultured Nitrospirota bacterium
CTCAAAGGGG
Organism: uncultured Nitrospirota bacterium; assembly: GCA_913009285.1. Lineage (GTDB taxonomy): Bacteria > Nitrospinota > Nitrospinia > SZUA-224 > SZUA-224 > SZUA-224. The sequence goes on from CAJVYE010000019.1 coordinate 11, forward strand.
ATGTCAGGAGGTTACCTTCCTTTGGCAGCGACATTGACCACAGATGAGATATATGATGCATTCTGTGGAGACTACTCCGAATTCAAGACCTTTTTTCATGGTCACACATATACAGGAAATCCCCTGGCATGTGCCGCAGCAATAGCTAGCCTTGAGATATTTGAAAAGGACAAGACCCTTGAGAGGCTTAATGAAAAGATAGGGATGCTGGGAGATAGGCTGAAGGGATTTGAGCATCTCGATCACGTGGGGGATATTAGACAATCAGGATTTATGGTCGGGATTGAGCTGGTCAAGGAAAAGGAGACAAAAGAGCCCTATTTATTAAAGGATAAAGTTGAAATCAGGGTAACGATGGAGGCGAGGAAAAGAGGTCTGATCATAAGGCCCCTTGGCAATGTCATTGTCCTTATGCCTCCCCTGAGCATCTCTGAGGAGGACATGGATAAGATGCTGGATATTGTATATAGATCGATTCGTAAAGAACTTTGTTCTAACCCGAATATTTCACATTGATTCTTTGTGCCAGTCTTAAGGAGTAAAGGGAGGCTATCCTCCAGGATATCTTTGAGGAAGTCCTTCTTTAGAAGAAGGAAAGGTAATCCCAATCTCAGCAAGAGTGGAAAAATCTTTTATTATTCCATTTTTGTCCTTTAAAGATATAGTGATCTTAACCGCACTAGGGATCTTTCTCCCTTTATCTATGGCTGTCGAATCCCAACTTTCCGTCTTGTTTTCTCCATCCTCATCATAGTATTCAAAGTTTAAACCGACTACAGAATCTGCCAATTCCAATACATTTCCACCCTCTAATGGTTCATCATCAACCGTGGGATCCTCCCTCCTCAGCAGTATCCTTGTACCATCCTCTTCAGATTCTGAGTACAGATAGTAACCTATTTCACATAATTCAGTCTCAGGTGCATCTCTCCTGATATATCTGAAGACGGTTGATGTAAAATTCAACCTGTCTAATGAATATTCTCCTTCCTGTATGTCTTCACCGACAAAGATAATACGCTCAGATTTATCATCTGCTGAGGGTGTATTTGGATTTTCTGGATAGAAGGTACTGCTTATTTCATTTGACATCCTGTCCAGGGCCAGCCTGGCAGTCTGATAGATATCAGCCTTGTATCTACTTTCCTCTACAATCCCTGTGCTGGCATAATAAAGGGAGAAGATAATGGATACTACTATAGCCAGGATGGAGATGGCGAGGAGGAGCTCGATTACTGTAAATCCATCTCTATTTTTAATATGTAAAGGCATAGTAACTTTAATGTTACCACTTTTTTATATCTTTTAAAAGAGGGGATTAGAAGGAGAGATTTAAACCTATGTAGACTGTATCTCCTATGAAGATCGTATTATCTCCAACAAAGTCCTTTTTGAATGAGATATAAGGGACGAGTGTATCATTTCCTGATATAACGCGGTACGTATTTATCCCTGCCTGGGTTAGAGCACAAAACATTATGGTCTCTGTGCTTACTCCACTGGCGTTCCTTATAGAAATAGGGTCGTATTCAGGAGCAGGATTCTTTGCAAGATAGAAAGAGAAGATAGAATAACGAAGAAAATCTGTACCACTGAAGAAGAGTAGGGCCTTATTATAGGAGGTTGGCTTTTTCCTGTAGCTCTGAAGTGCTGCCTCAAATGTGATACTGGCAAAGAGCTCACCCCCCATAGAATGTGAGAGCCTTGAATCTTTATCTAGTCCCTCCACTATGTTAAGTCCTAAATATAAATTGTCATCCCTCTTCGAGAAGAAGTATATATCGTTTTTTCTTGCACCTAGTGATTCTGCGATAAAGTAATGTCCCATTTCGTGAGCGAAGAGTTCTGTTAGAAAGGCTGTACCGATAGATGCTGCATCTTTTACAACCTCTACAACATCCTCAAAATTCTCAAATGCAGAGGTGTATGAAGGTGAGGAGATGAGGATCAGCATACTAAGAATAGTTACTTTTAAGAGGTTCCTTTTCATTATGAACTTGAAGATTAGCAAGATATGTACCGCCATCTGAAGGATGTGGTGTAATATATTGAATTTCCGGGGGTAAAAGATTTACGGATTGAATAGGAGGGGAATTTATATATGAATATTACTACTAATAATTAAGAGAATTATACCTGCCTGAAGGGAGAAATCTAAGAATAAACAATGAGTTAGCTATGTGAGGGAGGTTTTGGCAGTTGTATCTTTTTTTGTACATGATGTGTATACAATTGTACAAGACTATACAACGATAAGGCCGATTAATTGATTTGACATATGCTAGTGGTTTTGATATTATAATTTTTAATAGTTCAGGTACTGTAGCCAGAGAACACAGAGGTCACAGAGATGGGGTTAAAAGATTTTCTTTATAACACTGTGTTTTCTGTGAACTCTGTGGCAGAATCTTAATTATATCAATCCTGTTAAACCAAGATGTTAAATAAATGACGAAAGATAAACAGATCTTTTTATCAAAGATCCCCTCGGTCGATGAATTACTCCAAAATCCTATTACCAAAAGATGGGAAGAGAACTATCCCCATATCCTGATATTGGATGCAATCCGTAGCATACTTGAGAGAAGTAGGAAGGCGATACTGAGGGATAATGATCTGAAAGAGGATTCAGTAACCCTTTCTCAGGATGCGATACTCTCTGAGGTAGAGACGGAATTGATCAATCTGTCTAAACTCAATCTCCATTCCCTTATCAATGCCACAGGTATAATTATTCATACCAATCTCGGCCGCTCACTCTTGAGTGATGCTGCTATTAAGAATATTCAGGATGTTGCAGAGAGTTATACAAACCTGGAATTCGATGTGGGGGAAGGGAGAAGAGGAAAGAGACACTCTCATGTAGAGGAGGTATTGTGCCGTCTGACAGGAGGAGAGGCGGCAACTGTGGTAAATAATAATGCCGCAGCAGTGATGCTCATCTTGAACACCCTGGCATTAGGGAAAGAGGTGATTGTCTCCAGAGGGGAGCTTATTGAGATAGGTGGTTCCTTCCGGATACCTGATGTTATGGAACGAAGTGGCGCGATGCTGCGGGAGGTTGGAACGACAAATAAGACCCATCTTAAGGACTACAGGGATGCTATTAACAGTGATACTGCTGCGCTGCTCAAGGTGCATACCAGCAATTACAGAATACTCGGTTTTGCAGAGGAGGTCTCTCTGGAGGATCTGGTGGAGTTAGGTAGAGAGAAAGGGATCCCTGTGATACAGGATCTAGGGAGTGGATGTTTGGTAGACTTGAGGAGGTATGGTATTGATGGCGAGTCCACGGTTCAGGAGTCTCTGAGATTAGGTGTGGATATTGTTACCTTTAGTGGAGATAAACTTTTAGGCGGGCCTCAGGGGGGTATAATTATAGGAAAGAAGAGCTATCTTGATAAAATCAGAGAAAATCCTTTGGCCAGGGCGGTTCGTATCGATAAGATGACCTTAGCCGGCCTGGAGGTTACCCTTAGAGAATATTTCGATGAGAAGAAGGCTATAAAGAATATCCCTACCCTTCGTATGTTATGTCAGACTCTCGAAGAGATAGAGGAGAGGGCAAGGAGGATTGTTGAGGGGTTACGAGAGACTATTAATGAAAAGAGATTAGATATACAGATAAAGGACGGGATATCCCTGAGCGGCGGCGGAGCGCTTCCGCTAGGCAATCTTCCTACAAAGGTAATTGCTATTATCCCAAAAGAGATAAAAGTCACTGAATTTGAGAAGGGATTAAGGGAGAATAACCCACCTATCATTGTCAGGATAAAGGATGAAGAGATACTACTCGATCCCCGCACTATCCTGGAAAAGGATATAGAGATTATTATTGAGGCTGTAAGGAGAATTGTGAAAAGATAGAGGTGTGGTAGTACTATTTTAATCTTTAAAAATCCGGGTGATATGAATAATTCTTAACTTTTAATTTATTTCAACCGCAGACCCACGCAGACGGACGCAGACTTTTGTTGGGCCAAGTCGGCCCAACAAAAGTCTGCGTCCGTCTGCGGTTAATTTAATATTATGCGTAACATCATTCTTGGTACAGCAGGACATATAGATCACGGTAAGACCTCCCTTGTAAAGGCATTGACAGGGATAGATGCAGATAGACTAAAGGAGGAGAAGGAGAGGGGCATAACTATTGATATAGGTTTTGCATCGTATGGATTTCCGGATGGGACACGGCTTGGGATCGTGGATGTGCCCGGTCATGAGAGGCTGATAAAGAATATGTTAGCAGGGGTGGGCGGGATTGATATAGTGATGTTAGTCATAGCTGCCAATGAGGGAATAATGCCTCAGACAAGAGAACATCTCATGATATGTGATCTGCTAAAGATAAAGAGGGGTCTGGTGGCGGTGACCAAGATAGATATAGCGGAGAAAGAGTGGTTAGAGCTGGTAGTAGATGATATAAAGGAATATATCAGGGGGACATTTCTTGAGGGATGTCCTATTGTGCCTGTCTCTTCTGTGACAGGAGAGAACCTAAACGATTTGATTGGAGAGCTTGCAAAGATAGCAAGTGAGGTAGAGGAGAAGTCCCCTGAAGGTCTCTTCCGCCTCCCTGTGGATAGGGTCTTTACCATGAAGGGACTTGGGACAGTATTGACAGGTACCCTTCTTTCAGGAAAGGTGAATCAAAATGATGAGGTGGAGATATTTTCTGGGGGAACATCCGCAAAAAACTGGGAGGGTATAAGGACTAAAGTAAGGGGGATCCAATGCTATAATAAGCATGTCAGTATAGCGGTCGCTGGACAGCGTACAGCGCTTAACCTCCAGGGTGTAGAAAAGAAGAGCATCGCACGTGGGGATGTAGTGTCCATTCCAGATGCCCTCAGGCCTTGCTATATGATAGATGGTAAGTTTTTGTTACTCAAGGAGGCCTCAAAATTCCTCAAAAATCGTGCACGTATCCGCTTTTACACAGGAACAAAAGAGGTGATGGGGAGGATTATCCTCCTGGATAGGGAAAGACTCGAACCAGGGGATAATGCTTATGTGCAATTCAGGCTGGAGGAACCCATTTTTGCCCTGGCAGGAGACAGATATATTGTCAGATTCTACTCACCTGTAGAGACGATAGGTGGTGGTACTATACTGGATACCAACCCCCTCAAATATCGAAGAAAAAAGATGGGGGTAGTGATTAAGAATCTTGAGGTGTTGGAGAAAGGCTCATTGTCGGAGAAGCTATCCTTGCAAATCCTTAAACAGGGAGTGAGAGGTGAAGATATAGAGGGTTTACGTTCATGGATAGATGAGATTCCCACTACGGTGGAGGAGGCCATTGAACAATCCTTACAGAGTAAAGAGATAGTCCTTGTAGATAAGGGGAAAAAACACTATGTCCATAGGGATATTTTTGGTCGACTCAAAGAGGAGGTTCTATCTGAATTAGATAGTTTTCATAAAAAGAATCCCTTGAAGTTTGGTATCAGCAAGGAAGAGATCAGGAATAAGATGGGAAATGATCTCCCACAAAAATTAGTCGAGGCCGTCCTGAAAGGACTAGAAAAGGGGAACGATATTGTCGTAGAAAAGAGTATAGTCAGGCTTGCATCCTTTGAGATCCGGTTAGAAAGTGATCAGGAGGATCTTAAGGAGAGGATACTAAAGTTTTATAAGAATGGAGGTGTCCAACCCCCATTGGTGGAGGAGATATACAAGGATCTTAGAATCGACAGCAGAAAGATGGGGGATCTTATTAGTATTCTCTTAAAAGAGGAGAAACTGGTCAAGATAGATAGTTCGCTTTGTTTTTACCGGGAGGTCTTTGATAAGGTTAAAGAGATGACGATAAGGTATCTAACAAAGAATAAAAAGATGACAGTTGCAGATCTGAGAAATATGATAAAGACCACAAGAAAATATGCAGTTCCGTTATGTGAATATTTTGATAGCATAAATCTTACTATAAGGACTGGTGATGAAAGGGTTTTGAGAGAGAAATAGAATTAAGCAGTAAGCAGTAGGCAAAAGTGGCATGCTCCATGCTGCTTACTCCCTACTCCTTACTGCTTAATTCTTACTTTTATATGAGGGGGAGGATATAGGTTTCTGGTGTGCCTCCTGGACTTCAAATCCAGTGTCTCCGACTTATACTCGGGGTGGTGGGTTCGATTCCCACATCCTCCCGCCATAAAAATCAAGGAGTTACTGAATTATTCTATTAATACATTAGCTCAGAGGGAGTAATTTTTTCATAATCCTGACAAGAGGAGGTGATTTGCTCAATCAACTAATCAATCCAATAACTCTTGGAGGGATAAAAATGAATATCAACAAATATAAGCTCTTTCTTGTCATTTCCACGATTTTATTTACAGTTTTTACCAATGTGAGAAATAGCTATGCACTTACACCTATTATTGACTCCATCACACCAGACTTTGGTCTTAATACCTCACCAACCAATGTGACTATAAAAGGATCTGATTTTGAGCAAGGGGCAAATCCCTCAATCTCTTCAGGGGGTCCTCATATCAAGGGCCTTCTTAATACACCGAGTTATGCTAGAAGTGTTTATGTCTCTGAAAACTATGCATATGTAGCTTGTGGTGGTTCAGGTCTTCAGGTGATAGATATCAGCACCCCTTCCAATCCTGAAATAATAGGCTCTGTTGCCACATCAAGCTCTGCCCGTAGTATCTATGTCTCAGGCAACTATGCATATGTTGGAGCTGTACAGGAGACAAACCCTGTTGAATCTAGTCTTCAAGTAATAGATATCAGTACACCTTCCAATCCTACAATCATTGGCTCTGTTAATACACCAGGTCAAGCTCGTGATATCTATGTCTCAGGCAACTATGCATATGTGGCTGATGGGGAGGAAGGTCTGCAGGTAATAGATATCAGCATACCTTCCAATCCTGAAATAATAGGCTCTGTTGCCACACCCTATGCCCGTAGTATCTATGTCACAGGCAACTATGCATATGTGGCTGATGCCAGTTCAGGTCTTCAGGTAGTAGATATTAGTACCCCTGATAGTCCTTCTATTATCAGCTCTGTTAATATACCAGGTGGGTCCTCAGCTGGTAGTGTCCATGTCTCTGGAAACTATGCATATGTGTGTGTAGTCCAATTATCAAAATCACCAATATACTCATTCTTACAGATCATAGATATCAGCACACCTTCCAGTCCTGTAGTAGTAGGCTGGGTCGATACCCCAGGCACTGCCTTTGATCTCTATATCTCTGGCTCCCACGCATATGTGACCGCTGGTAGTGTTGGATGGGGCATATATGGTAATCTTTGCGTGGTAGATATCAGCATCCAATTCCCTTCTTCGATCATCAACTCTCTTGACACACGAGGTGCTGTCAAGAGTATCTATGTTTCAGGTAGTTATGCATATGTGACTGATGTGCTGCGGTCTATCGATTCTGCTTTTTCTAGTCTTCAAGTAATAGACATCAGCTCTCCATCTAATCTGGCAATAATAGGCTCTGTTGATATATCAGGTTCTGCTAATAGTGTCTATGTCTCAGAAAACTATGCATATGTGACTGATATAATGTGGCCTATTGATTCTGCTCTTTCTAGTCTTCAGGTTGTAGATATAAGCTCTCCATCTAATCTGGCAATAATAGGCTCTGTTGATATATCAGGTTCTGCTAATAGTGTCTATGTCTCAGAAAACTATGCATATGTGGCTGTTAGTTATGAAGAATCAGGAATTTTATACATAATAGATATCAGCATGCCGTCCAGTCCGAAAATTATAGGCTCTGTCGAGACACTAGGTCATGCCAATAGTCCCAAAAGTGTCTATGTCTCAGGCAATTATGCATATGTGGCAGCCGGGTGGCAGGGTTTACAAATAATAGACATCACTATCCCCTCCAATCCTGAAATAATAGGCTCTGTTGCAATTGGAACAGAAGGTTTTGCTGAAGCTGTCTATGTTTCAGGTAGCTATGCATATGTTGTGGGTTGGGGAAGTATGTCAGGTTTATACGTGATAGATATCAGCACACCATCTAGCCCTGCTATTATAGGCTCTGTTGATACACCAGGTTATGCTATCTATGTTTCAGACAGTTATGCATATGTGGCTGCTAAAAATTTACAGGTACAGGTGATAGATATAGCCGTCCCATCCAGCCCTACCCTAATAGGTTTTGTTAACAGACCAGGTTGGAATTTTGCTAATGATATCTATGTCTCAGACAGCTATGCATATGTGGCATATTATTCTGGACTTCAGGTGATAATACCACCTGTATTATTAGACAGAAATGTAGAGGATTCCACAACCATAACCGCCACTATACCAGTAAATCTGCCAAAAGGCGCCTATCATATAATAGTAACAAATCCTGGTGGTGAGGTTGATACATTGCATAATGGATTTGAGGTTGTAGAAGGACCACCTGAGATAAGTGATGTAGAGGTTATAGGGGTAACAGATACCTCAGCAGTAATAATATGGTATACAGATGAACCTTCAGATAGTGTAGTTGAATTCGGCACAACTTCAGGTGATTACACAGATTCTATTTCAGATCCAACACTGGTTCCCTCACACAGTATAGAGCTGACAGATTTAACAGCAGAGACGACATACTATCTTGTTGTGAAGAGTTCTGATTCAAGCGGCAACTCAGCCCGGAGCGAAGAGTATAGCTTTATAACAGAGAAGGCTGAAGGATGTTTCATCAGCACAGCAAATGATAAATGATAGGAGATTCCTTTTTTGACCCATGAAAATTTGGTTCTTCCGACAACTCCTCAGATCACCACATGTCAAATACTCCTGAAATACTTTAATGGGTTTTTTTCCCCTTTTTCTGAGCCTTTTCAACCCGTATCTTTTTCCCTTTCAGTATAAACTTATCAAGAGACTTTATTACTTTTTCCGCATATTCTTTAGATACCTCCACAAAGGTAAATGAATCCTTAACAGCAATTTTACCTATCATTTTAAAAGGCACCTTTGCCTCAGACGCAATCGTATTGACAATATCTTTTGCACTAATACCATCTTTTTTACCCGCAGTCAAGAAGAGCCTGCTCACGGGAAAATGTTTCCGATCCACCTTATCGGCTACTTCAGTAATATCCTCAAACGCTATGCTTAAAGCAGTAGCAAGACCCACCTCAGGCTCGTATGTTTTCAGGATATTCCTTGCAAGTGGAAGAAATTTTTCATGATTTCCTTCTTCAATAGTCGTAGAAATATCTTCAATGATAGCTTTTTGTCTGGCCTTCATTACCTCCTCAGATGTAGGAAGTTTTGCCTGTGAGATTTTAGTTCTTGCATTTCTTTCTATGAGCCTAAGCTGTATGTATTCCTTAGGTGTGATAAATGTAATTGCAATCCCTGACTTTCCTGCCCTCCCAGTCCTTCCTATTCTGTGTATGTAATTTTCAGGATTCTGAGGTATACTGTAGTTGATAACATGAGTCACATCCTGAATATCCAGTCCCCTTGCTGCAACATCAGTAGCTATAAGAATATCTATATCACCATTCTTAAAATTTTTCATCACGGTGTTTCTCTGAGATTGGGAATAGTCCCCGTGTATTGCATCTGCATTATATCCCATTTGCTTAAGTCTTATAGCAACAAAATCTACGTCTTTCTTTGTATGGCAGAAAACAAGAGTCCTGTAAGGATCTTCTATATCAATTATCTTGGAAAGTGCATTGAGTTTTTCATCCCACCAGACCTCATAAAATATCTGTTTGATCTTTGGGATAACTATATCAGCTACATTTACTGTAATTTTAACAGGCTCTTTCATATATTTCTTCGATATCCTTAGCACATCACGACCAATGGTAGCAGAAAAGAGCATGGTCTGCCTTTCCTCAGGGGTATTTTGTAATATCTCTTTAATATCATCAATAAACCCCATATCAAGCATCTCATCCGCTTCGTCAAGTACTGCCACTTTGATCTTTTTGAGATCAAGGGTACCCCTCTGTATATGATCAATAAGCCTGCCTGGTGTACCTATTATTATATCTACTCCCTTCTTTAACGCCCTTATCTGCCGGTCAATTGCCTGTCCACCAAATATTGGCACTGAAACAAGTTTCTTATGCTTGCCAATTTTGTCGAATACTTCTGCGATCTGAATCGCAAGTTCCCGTGTAGGCTCAATAACAATGACTTTAGGCTCTTTTCCCCTTGTACACATCTGATTAATGGGTATGACAAATGCAGCTGTCTTACCGGTACCGGTCTGGGCCTGTCCGATAATATCCTTTCCTTCAAGTACATGTGGAATCGCTTTCTGCTGTATGGGAGTAGGCTCTTCAAAACCCATCTCGTATACTGCCTTTAAAATCTGTCGTGATAAACCAAACTCTTCAAAATTCATCCTTTTTTATCTCCTTTTTGTAAAAAAAAAGCCCTCAGAGTATTTTTGCAAAATCTCTGAGGGCTATCTCTCAATAGTGCAAAATTATGAGATCGGAAGAGCGTCGTGTAGGGAAAGAGTGTAGATCTCGGTGGTCGCCGGATCATT
>CAJVYE010000020.1 GCA_913009285.1 uncultured Nitrospirota bacterium
AGATTGCTGTATCTTCAAAAGAAAAGGATGTTGACCCGGTAGGTGCATGTGTTGGGATGAAGGGTGTGCGTGTTCAATCTATTGTTATGGAACTAAGGGGGGAGAAGATTGATATTGTTGAGTGGTCAGAGGCTTCGAAGGTTTTTGTAACCAATGCCCTTAGTCCGGCAAAGATTTCTAAAATTAATCAAGATGATGACAAAAAGCATATGGAGATAATAGTGCCTGATGATCAACTTTCATTGGCAATAGGTAAAAAAGGACAAAATGTTCGTCTAGCAGCGAAATTGACCCACTGGAAGATAGATATTAAGGGAGAAAGCGAGCTTAAGAAAGAACTTGAGGAGAAGGAACAGAAGAATAAAGAAAAAGAGGAAGAATTTTCAAAGGTATTAGCAGGAATTCCTGGGATAGGTGTCCATATAGTTGATTTGCTTATAAAAAATAATTTTAAGAGCGTTAAAGATGTTATTGATGCCGGGATAGATGGTCTATGTGCGATTCCTGGCATTGCAAATAAAAAAGGAGAGAAGATAATTGATGCCTGTAAAGATTATATGGAAAGAGCAGGTAGTGCCTAATGAGTAATATAAGAATTCATAAACTTGCCAAAGAGTTAGGGATAGAAAGCAAGATTCTGGTTGATGAACTCAAAAAACAGGGTATTGATGTAAAGACACATATGAGTTCTATTGATGAGGAGACAGCTGAACTTCTCAAGAATATCCTCTCTGAACAGGAGAGTAAAAAGGTTGCTAAAAAAGCAAGTAAAAAGGTAGGTAAAAAGCAGCCATCTGTTTCAAAGAAAAAGACTGCGACTGAGGAAAAGACTGAGACTGTCTCAACAGAAGAGCCACCGAAAAGTAAGATCAGGTTAAGTGAAGCTATAACTGTAAAGGAATTAGCTGAAGCAATGGGTTGTGAGACAAATGAGGTAATAAAGAAGTTGATGGAGATGGGGACCATGTCAACAATAAATCAGATTGTTGACATGGATGCCGCAACGGTTATAGCTAAGAAATTTGGCTTTGAGGCAGAGGTAGTTTCAATAAAAGATGAGATTATTACAGAGGAGGAGGAGGACTCTGCTGAGGCTGTTTTACGTCCACCTATTGTAACTATAATGGGACATGTGAACCACGGAAAAACATCACTTCTAGATGCAATACGAGAGTCTAATGTAATGGATACAGAGGCTGGAGGAATTACCCAGCATATCGGCGCATATGAGGTGGAAGCAAAAAAGGGAAAAATCGTATTCTTAGATACCCCTGGACATGAGGCCTTTACTGCCATGAGGGCAAGGGGTGCTCAGATCACAGATATTGTTGTCTTAGTTGTTGCTGCTGACGACGGTATTATGCCTCAAACTGTAGAGGCAATAAACCATGCAGCGGCAGCCCAGGTTCCAATCATAGTGGCTATAAACAAGATAGATAAGCCGAATGCTAATCCTGAAAAGGTCAAACAAACTCTGACAGAATACAACCTTGTTCCTGAGGAGTGGGGTGGCACTGTAATATTTGTAGAGGTCTCTGCTAAAAAGAGGACAGGATTGGAGAATTTGATGGAGATGATTCTTCTCCAAGCTGAGATAATGGAAATAAAGGCAAATCCGAATATTCCTGCGAAAGGTACTGTTATTGAGGCAAAACTCGATAGAGGGAGAGGGTCGGTAGCAACTGTTCTTGTTCAGAGGGGAACACTTACAGTTGGTGATTCCTTTGTTGCAGGACTACATCATGGGAAGATCAGAGCCTTGATAAATGATAAAGGGAAAAAGATAGAGAAGGCAGGACCATCTACACCAGTAGAGGTTCTAGGTTTGTCTGGCGTTCCTCAGGCAGGAGATTCCTTTGTTGTAGTAAAAGATGACAGGAAGGCAAGACAGATTGGTGATATAAGGCTTCAGAGGCAGAGAGAGGAATTCCTCTCAGGAACAAGCCGTGTAACATTGGAAGACCTTCATCAAAAAATACAAGAAGGAGAGATAAAGGAACTTAAGATAGTAATAAAGGGGGATGTCCAGGGATCTGTCCAGGCACTCTGTGAATCGTTAGATAAGCTAAGTACTTCTGAGGTTGCTTTAAAGGTGATTCATGGGGGGGTAGGAGGAATAACTGAGATAGATATTTTATTGGCATCAGCATCTAATGCAGTTGTGATTGGTTTCAATGTTAGACCAACAGAGAAGGCATCAGTATTTGCAAAAAATGAAAAGATAGAGATGAAGCTCTATACGGTTATTTATGATGTGATTTCTGACATAAAGGCTGCTATGGAAGGATTATTAGAACCAACATTTGTCGAAAAGGTAGTGGGAAGGGCAGAGGTAAGAGAGGTAATAACCATTTCAAAGGTGGGACCTGTCGCGGGCTGTTATGTAACGGATGGAGTTATTATGCGGAACTCTGAGGCGAGACTTATCAGAGATAGTACGGTTGTTCATCAGGGGAAAATAATATCTTTAAGACGTTTTAAAGAGGATGTGAAAGAGGTTGCGACTGGTTTTGAGTGCGGGATAAGGATAGAAAAATTCATAGATATTAAGCGAGGAGATATAATAGAACCCTTTATATACGAAGAGATAACAAGAAAGTTGTAAAATTAGTTTTTAGTCGTTAGTATTTAGGTGTTATATGGAGTAAAAATCCAAATAATAATATTTTTAAGACTAAATACAATTCTCTATTTAAAAAGATGAGTGTTGGTGTGTGTGTTATTGAACTACATCTCCATGGGAACAATTCTCTCAAAGGTAAACGGCAGATATTAAGGTCTATCAAGGATAGGATAAGAAATAAATTTAATGCATCTGTAGCAGAAATAGATGCTCATGACAAGTTACAAAGTATAGGGCTGGGAGTGGCTGTTATAAGTAATGATAGAAAATATACAAATGAAATTTTGAATAAGATAGTAGATTTTATAGATAGTATGAATGTTGTTGAAATAGTAGATTATAGCATAGAGATATTTTAATTTATTTTCGATTTTTGTAAGATGGGGTTTAAGAGATCTAAGAGGGTAGGGGGGATGTTATTGCAAGAGATATCCCAGATCCTCCTGAGGGATATAAAGGATCCACGTATTGGTTTTGCAACATTAACAGGGATTGAGGTTACTAATGACTTGAAATATGCCAAGGTATTTGTAAGTATATTAGGAGATGAGGATGAAAAAAAGAATACCCTAATAGGATTACAAAATGCATCAGGGTATATAAGGAAAGAAATAGGAAGCAGAATAAGATTACGATCTATACCTGAATTAGTCTTCAAGATTGATAGTTCGCTTGAGCATGGGGCTAATATTAATAAAATTTTGGAAGATTTGAATAGAAAAGAATCAGCATAATCCGAATAGATATAGATTTCAATTTAGTTATAAGTCAGGAGTTATAAGTTAATTTATGGATGGAATTGTTAATATAAATAAACCAGCAGGAATAACCTCCTTTGGTACGGTATCCCGTGTTAAACATATATTAGGGGTAAAGAAGGCGGGTCATACTGGAACCCTCGATCCAGAGGCTAGAGGGGTACTCCCTATATGTATAGGAAAGGCTACAAAGATAGCGCAATTTCTTATGATTTCCTCAAAGGTGTATATTGCCAAAATGAAATTGGGGATAAGAACCGATACACAGGATTCTTCGGGAAAGGTTATTAAGCAACGAAGAATATATAATGTGGATGAACATAAGATAAGTAAGATCTTTTCGAAATATATTGGCGAAATAGAACAGATCCCTCCCATGTATTCTGCCATGAAATTTCAGGGACAGAGATTGTACACACTGGCTCGTAAGGGTATATCTGTAGAACGCAAACCCAAAAAGGTAATAATAAATTTTATAAGATTAATCGATATTAAAGATGATCTCGTCACCTTTGAGGTCAAGACCTCTCCAGGTACATATATACGTACACTGTGTGATAGCATAGGGGAGGAATTAGGTTGTGGTGCACATATGCTTGAACTTAATAGAATTAGGGTAGGGCTATTTAAAATAGAGTATTCTGTATCTTTAGAAGAACTGAGCCTGATAAGAGAAGAGGGAAGGGTACATGATATCTTGTACTCTATGGATAAGGCGTTATCTTTTTTACCGAGGATCAGGGTGAGGGAAGGGATAAAAGAGAAGATCTCAATGGGAGTATCTGTTACAAAGAGTGGTGTAGAGAATATCCCCAAAGATTTTTTGTCAGGGACAAGTTTTCGTGTTCATGATCCACTTAATCAGTTATTAGCCATAGCAGAGGCTACTGTTGACTGGAAGGGTATCAATAGCTTAAATCAAGAGGATATAGCTTTTCGTCTAAAAAGGGTGTTGGCAGATAGGGAATGTTTTGCCTAAAAAGGTGGATGAAAATCAGGATTTTCAGGTGTAATGTGAAGGGTGAAAGGAAAAAGAATAGAAATAAAAAATCTTACACCTTAGACCTTTCACCTTGTGATGAACAGATAGATTGTGGGAAGTTATTCCCGAGTTAAAGAGGGAGATGTTATTTATGACATTAGTAAAGGAAAAAAAGGAATCGATTATAAATGAATTCAGATTGCATGAAAAGGATACAGGCTCCACAGAGATCCAGATAGCTATTCTCAGTGAGAGGATAACTTATCTAACAGAGCACTTTAAACAGCATAAAAAGGATCATCACTCTAGAAGGGGACTGCTAAGACTTGTTGGGCAGAGAAGAAGACTGTTAGACTATTTGAAGAAAAACGATATGGACAAGTATAAAAAGATTATAGATAGATTGGGGATCAGAAGATAATTTTTTTAAAGGCTCATAGATTTACACAGATGAATACAGATAGAGGAATAAAAAGTCAAGAATTAAATGACAAAATATCTGTGTTAATCTGTGTTAATCTGTGAGAAAAAAAATATCTTTCTGTTGTGCAAACAAAGGTAGAAATGGGAGGTTTATTTAATGTTAAAAAAGGAAGAAATTGAGATCAGGGGTGGAAAGATATTATCAATAGAGACAGGAGAGATAGCCAGACAAGCTAACGGCGCTGTTGTTGTAAGATATGGAGATACCGTGGTACTGGCAACAGCGGTAACTGAAGATAGAGAGAATCCGGACCGCAGTTTTTTCCCCCTTTCAGTTGATTATAGAGAAAAGACATATGCTGCTGGCAAAATCCCGGGTGGATTTTTTAAACGAGAGGGAAGACCTTCTGAAAAAGAGATTCTTACTTCGAGATTGATTGATAGACCAATCCGGCCCTTATTTCCTGCGGGATTTGCAAAGGAGACACAGATAATATGTATGACCCTTTCTGTTGATCAAGAATATGACCCTGATGTCTTAGCAATTATAGGATCCTCAGCCGCATTAACTATCTCAAATATACCATTCCTGGGGCCTATTGGGGCCGTAAGGGTAGGAAGGATAAATGGAGAATTTTTAGTTAATCCATCTTATAAAGATTTAGAAGATAGTGATCTTAATATAGTCATAGCAGGAACAGAACGGTCTGTAGTGATGGTAGAAGGGGGTGCAAAAGAGCTCCCTGAAGGTATTCTTGTTGAAGCAATGATGTACGGTCATGAAAATATCAAGAAGATTATTGAATTGCAGACCGGGCTTAAGGGATCAATAGGAAAAGAAAAGATAACGGTGGAGAAGCCTTCCATTGATAATGAAATTCGGAATAGAGTACGTGAAACGGTTACCGGGGGTATTGAGAAAGCGGTAGTCATTCCGGACAAACTCGAAAGAAAAGTAGCCATGGAGAGGATTCTGAATGACTTCTTAGAACAGTTGACAGAAGAAGAGAGAGATAAGAAGATCACAGAGGTAAATGAGGCTGTTGAGGAGATAGAGAGGGAGATAGTAAGGAATCTGATCATTCAAAAGGAGATGCGAACAGATGGAAGGAAATTAAGAGATATAAGACCTATATCATGCAATGTGGGTGTACTTCCCAGGACTCATGGCTCGGCATTATTTACACGAGGCGAGACACAGGCACTAGTCGTTTCTACACTGGGGACATCTGTAGATGAACAGATAATAGAAAACTTAGAAGGAAAGTCAAGGAAATCCTTTATGCTGCATTATAATTTTCTACCATTTTGTGTAGGAGAAGCCAAGTTTTTACGAGGTCCGGGACGTCGTGAAATTGGCCATGGAGTTTTAGCAATGCGAGCCGTCCTTCCTATCCTCCCCTCAAGTGAAGAATTTCCCTATACCATAAGAATCGTATCAGACATCCTGGAGTCAAATGGTTCTTCTTCTATGGCCACGGTATGTGGTGCCTCACTTTCTCTAATGGATGCAGGGATACCTATCAAGGCACCAGTTGCTGGAATCGCAATGGGACTTATAAAAGAAGATGAAAAGGTATGCATATTATCGGATATACTTGGTCTTGAAGATCATCTGGGTGATATGGACTTTAAGGTGGCAGGAACTACTACAGGTATTACTGCATTTCAAATGGATATCAAGATAGACGGTGTTACAAGGGAGATACTTGAGAAGGCATTAGAACAGGCCCGGGAGGGGAGATTATATATACTTGAAAAGATGAATAGTAATATATCCAAATCTCGACCAGAATTGTCAGAACATGCCCCAAGGATTAAAACAATAAAAATAAATAGTGATAGGGTGAGGGACGTAATAGGACCAGGTGGTAAGATTATAAGGAGTATTATAGAGGAGACAGGAGCCATTATAGATATCGAAGATGACGGAACTATCCCGATAGCATCTACGAATGAGGAGTCTGCAAAAAAGGCTATAGATATCATAAAGGATTTGACCCAGGAGGCCGAGGTTGGGAAAATATATATGGGAAAAGTTAAGAAAATTATGGACTTCGGAGCCTTTGTAGAGATATTTCCAGGCACTGATGGGCTTGTACATATATCACAGATATCCAATCGGCGTGTCAATAAAGTATCTGATGAACTCAGAGAAGGAGATGAGATTATGGTCAAGGTTCTTGAGGTTGATAGAGCTGGGAAGATCAGATTGAGTCATAAAGAAGCAAAAAACGAGAGGAATAGTGATACTGACAGAAGGGAATATGAGGAGGAGGAGGAAGATCAGAATAGTGACATCTAGAATAGTGACATCTAGGGAAGGAAAGTATCAAAAAGATATTCTCTCTAATGGAATACGAGTAGTTACAGTAAATATCCCTTATTTGAGATCGATCTCAATTGGGGTGTGGATTAATACTGGTTCTAGAGATGAAACTGACTATAATAATGGTATTTCTCATTTTTTAGAACACCTCGCCTTTAAAGGTACTAAGAATAGGACATCCCGTCAGATTGCCTTTGAAATAGACTCGATTGGTGGTCATATAGATGCCTTTACCAGTCGAGAATATACCTGTTATGCTGTTAAGGTTCTGGATGAACACCTTCCTATTGCATTAGATATCCTGTCAGATATCCTCATAAATTCTACTTTTGATAGTGATGAAATAGAGAAGGAGAGGAGAGTTATCCTAGAAGAGATAAAGATGGTTGAAGATATGCCAAGCGATTATATATATGATCTTTTATATAAAGCGCGCTGGCCCGGTCATCCGTTTGGACAGCCGATACAGGGAATACCTGATACCATCAATAAAATAACCAGGGATGACATTCTTACCCATCTCGCACATCATTATCTTCCGAAAGAGATGGTTATTGCTGCTGGTGGGAATGTAAACCATAAAAAGTTGATGACGTCATTAGAGGAATACTTTAAACCTTACCAGAGAGCAGGGAATTCAGCAAGAAAACCCATCATACCTGAGATAACACAAAAAATCGTATTTAAGGAGAAGGACCTCGAGCAGGTACACCTATGTCTGGGAACAAAAGGATTAGCAAATAACGATAGTGATAGATTCAAATCATATCTTTTGAATACTATACTTGGTGGAAGTATGAGTTCCAGGCTTTTTCAGAAGATAAGAGAAGAAAAAGGATTGGTATATACGATTTACTCATACACTTCTCCATATGTTGATACAGGTATCTTTGGTATATATGCTGGGACGAGTCCTGAAAGCTTTTTTACAGTTCTGGAAATTATGATGGATGAAATAAGGCTTATAAAGAATAAAGGAGTGAATACAGATGAACTGGAAAAGGCAAAGAATCAATTAAAAGGGATTTTGATGCTTGCACTGGAGAGCTCTAGTAGCAGGATGAGTCAGCTTGCTAAGCAAGAGATGTATCTTGGAAAACATTTTACCTTAAATAAAATTATCGCAGAGATAGAAAAGGTTACACCTAAAGGGATCCAGGATATTGCAAACACGCTATTTGATTGCAAATTGTTTGATTTAGCAGTTACCGGGCCACTTCTGGAGAAAGAGATTTCTCTTGATATGCTGAATTGTTAAACAGAAATAACACAAGACACTGAAAAAATAAAAAAACCACAAAGACACAAAGGACACAAAGAAGTTATTTCTCTTTGTGTCCTTTGTGTCTTTGTGGTTTTAACTTATCTCAGAATACTGTAGATACAATCTCCTCTAAAATTTTTTGTGCAATTTCATCTGAACTGACATTGTATGTGCCTTCCCTAATCTCTTTTTTTAGCTCATCCACCTTTTCTGTTCTTATATCTGGAATAGCTTTAACAACATCACTGATGTCCTGAATCCTTTTTGCTCTTGCAGATATCTCGACATCTACAACAGATACAGAAGATTTTTCAACAGATTCGTCCTTTCCAATCTTAGGAGCAGCCTCTTTAATGCTCGATTGGGTTACCTTTTTTGTTTCCTGATTATCTGCTATTATCTTCATTATTAGTCTCCTTTATTAATACATCGGCATTTAATAAAGCAGACTTTAGAAAAAAGCAATAAAAAGATGAAAGTTTACATAATATATCTTATGGGAACTAACCCCATCGAACCTTTTTTATCCCATTTATCATTGACAATTCCCGCACAATCACACTATCTAAAGTATCTTCCCTAAATCTAATATCTATATCATATAATATCTCTTTTTTTATAATATCCTTATCAAAACCTATATTCAGTATCTTACCTTTATTCTTCTTCAATAAGTTACATATCTTTATCAGTTGCTCCTCTGTATCTTCAGTAGTTATAACTATTCTCCTATACCAATCCTTATTTATATTCCTCTCAATATATCTAAGCATCACAAGAGACAAGATAGATATAATAGTGGTGATCACCGCTGGCGAATAAAAACCACAACCAACTGCCAGCCCAATTGCAGTAACTATCCACAGGCATGCTGCTGTGGTCAATCCCCTTACCTGTCCTTTTTCCCGAATTATAACCCCGGCACCCAGAAAACCCATACTTGCAATAGTCATAGCAGCTATCCTGCCAGGATCAATCCGTAGTATCATACTCTCGACCCTTAATTCTTGATATATCTCATATATATGTTGCGAGATCATCATCAGGAGAGCCGATCCAGTTGCGATAAGGATATGTGTCCTGAATCCAGCAGGACGACCATGAGCCTCTCTCTCAATCCCTATCAGTCCCCCAAGAATTGCAGCTAATAATAATTTAATAATAATTATCTTTTGCACAATTCTCTACCCTTCTTTTAATTCCTTTATCTTATCTTTTATCATCTCAGCCTCTTTGGAATCCGGATATTTTTCAATAAACTCTGTATATGCCTTACTTGCCCCCTCTTTATCCTTTATCTCTTCATAACATCTACCAAGGGAAATATAATACTGTCCCTTCGGCATACTGCCCTCCCCTTCGATAATTTTATTATAAATATCAATGGCTTCCTTGTATTTTCCTAATCTTTCATATGAATATCCAATCCCTTCCCATGCATCCTCTCTTAGGATTCCTCCCCATTTATCTTTTACCTCATTGTATGCCTCTATTGCCTTATCATATAGCCCTTTTTCATAATAGATATGCCCAAGATATAGATTTGCATAACCAGCAGCTTTAGTCCTTGGATATTTTCTTATTATCTCTTCATATATTTCAGATACCTTTTCCTTGACATCATTATTATCCTCCTGATTTTCTGATTCAAGGAGGACTGTTGCCTTATAAAGCTCCTCAAATGCCTTTGCATATTTCCTCTTCTTATTATATACAAATCCTATACTTATCAATATTATTAGCAGAAGACCGATGCTCCACGAAAGAATTGACTTCCAATTATTGCTGACATAGAGAAATAATTTCCCTGAAGTTGTCAAAAACTCATCTGCATCCTGCACCTTCTTCTTTTTTACCTTTTTTCTAATTCCCATCTACCCTCCATAATTACGTATCCTATCCACAATTTCTTTTGAACTATCGAATACCTTCTTTGCCTCATCTCCATGAATTCCAGCCCCTGCGACTATCCTTAGCGCCTTTTCTGTATCCATCAAATCCTCTGGT
>CAJVYE010000021.1 GCA_913009285.1 uncultured Nitrospirota bacterium
TCGCTTCTCCACTTAACTTATAAAAACTTGCCCCGCCAAGAGGTCCACCGGCTAATTCGAATGCCCCCTTTTCTCGTGTTCCTTTGGTAGGATTAAGGAAATTATCTCTTGTATCCCTTATAAGAATTGGTGAGATTCTACTGGTTGTTCTATCTTCATTCCTTAGTAAGGTTGTCTCGTCCTTAACATCAAAAATCCTGATCTTATCATATTTGTAACCCACCCTTCCCCATACATATTCTCCAAACGATTTTCCCAGTCTTATACCACCCCCCCGGGTGCGAGATTTGTAGCTGAAGAATCGTGACTCCCTGTTATAGACATCGAATCCAGCACTCAATTCCCTATCAAATACCCTCGGCTCAGTAAAATGCACTGCGAAGTCCTGCCTTAGAGATGAAAACTCTGCTGAAAAACTTACCTTCTGTCCCCTTCCTAAGAAGTTATCCTGGGCTATCTGCCCTGTAAATATCAACTCTTCAATAGAGCTGAATCCTACTCCTACACTTATACTCCCCGTGGGTCTCTCTGTGACCGTAGTATTTATATCAATCAGATCTTCTTTGGCCCCACGACTGGTTTCTATCTTAATATCCTCAAAGAATCCTAGGTTATTGATCCTCTGTCTACTCCTCCTGAGCTTTTCACTATCGAAGAGTTCACCCTCCTTAAACTTGAACTCTCGCCTGATAACTTTGTCTCTTGTCTTGGTATTCCCTGCTATATTTATCCTTCCTACATATACCTTACGTCCTTTATGTATATCTAGAGTAATATCTATCCTCTTTTTTTCCTCATCGGTTGATGTCAGAGGTGTTATATCTGCAAAGGCGTAACCTTTTCTTGAAAAAAGATCAGATATATGGAATATGTCGCTCCTCAGGAGAGATTTGTTAAAGACCTCCTTTTCCTTTAACTTCATCTCCTTTTTCAACTCATCTACTGAATATATATCGCTACCCTTGATATCAATCCTTCCCGTATAGTATTGTTCACCCTCCTCTATCGGTATAGTAATGAAGATCTTTCTCTTCTCTCTATTGATCTCTACCTCTGGTTCATAGACCCTTACATTGATATACCCATGGTTATGGTAGAATAATTCTATTCTGAGTATATCTGTTTTCAGGACATCCTTTTTGTATATCCCTGAGTTGGTAAGCCATGACAATATCCACTTCTTCTTGGTCTCTATTTGTTTTGTCAGCTTTTTTTCGGTAAATGCCCTGTTTCCTTTAAACCTGATATTACTTATCCTGACCTTTTTCCCTTCTTTGATCCTGAACTCAAGATCAATCTGGTTTTCTTGTGTTTCTCTAACTACATCTTCTATATCAGCGAAGAAGTATCCTTTTTCTCTATAGAGAAGTTTGATCTTCTCTATACTTTCTTGAATCAGATTTTTATTATAAGTAGATCCCTTTTTTACACCTAGCTTCTCTTCAATAGTACTTTTTTCAATCTTCTTATTCCCTGTTATACTGATATTCCTTATCGATGGTATCTCTGTAACAATAAAGGTAACCTTCACCCCCATATAGTAATCTTCTACATCGACCTTTACATCCTTGAAATGACCTATATTATAAATCCTCTTTATATCTTCCCTTATCCCTGTCTTCGAATATCTACCCCCCACATTAGTCTTTATATAATATTTAATAGTAGCTTTATCTATCCTCTTATTACCCTTTATCTGTATCTGTTTAACTACCTTTCCCTCATAATTATTTGCCCTTATCTGAGACACAAAGATCATCGATAAAAAAATTATGATGATAAATATCACTCCAAATCTGATTCTCATAGTCCTTATTAAACGCTGTGGTAACTATTTATCATATTCTCTTTATCGATAAATATTAACTCTTTGTCCTCTAATCTTACCTCTACCATCCCCCCCTTTTTAAATTCTCCAAAGAGTATCCTTTCAGCCAAGGGATTCTCTATATATTTTTGAATCGTCTTCTTCAGAGGGCGTGCCCCAAAGGCCTGATCATAACCCTCCTTCGCTAACCACTCTTTTACTTCCTGGGTAACTTCAAGGGATAGTCCTTCCTCTGCTAATCGTTCATTTAATTCTGATAGATACAGATCAACTATCTTAATTATATCCTCCTTTTTCAGGTGGTTAAATATCACAATCTCATCTATTCTACTTAAAAACTCAGGATTGAATGTCCGTTTCAGATCCCCCTTGATAATCTTCTCCTTCATCTTTTTAAATGACTCTTCTCCTTCCTCCTTTTGGAATCCCATTGAGGTCCCTTTCTCCAGGGTTCTTGCACTTAGATTAGAGGTCATGATCATAATAACATTCCTGAAATTAACAACCCGCCCATAGCTGTCTGTAAGCTTACCATCATCCATTATCTGAAGGAGAATATGATAGATATCAGGATGGGCCTTCTCTATCTCATCAAATAATATAAGGGAGTATGGTCTGCGTCTTACCTTTTCGGTCAACTGTCCCCCTTCTTCATACCCTACATATCCCGGTGGCGCACCGGTTAACCTTGAGACATTAAACTTTTCCATGTACTCCGACATATCCAGTCGGATCAGATCACCCCTGTCTCCAAAGAGAAACTCGGATAGTGCATATGCCAGCTCGGTCTTTCCGACACCTGTAGGTCCCAAAAACAGGAAAGACCCGATAGGCCTTCTGACATTCTTAATTCCAGCACGTGATCGCCTTACTGCTTTAGTTACAATCTTGATAGCCTCTTCCTGTCCCACTATCACCTTTGATAAACTCTCTTCCATTTCCAAGAGTCTTTGAGATTCCTCTTTTTCAATCTTCGAAAGTGGTACACCTGTCATCTTTGATACCACATGAGCAACATCTTTATAGGTTACCACCTGTTCAATATCCTTGCGGGACCTCTTCCACTCCTCCTTTAATAATTCAACATGGCATCTTAGTTCTTCCTCTTTATCACGTAATTCAACAGCCATTTCAAACTCCTGATGCTCTATTTTAGACTTCTTCTCTATCACAATTTTATCGATCTTCCTCTGGAGTTCTCTCACTTTAGGGGGATATGTTACCTCTCTGAGCCTTACCCTTGATCCGGCCTCATCTATCACATCTATTGCCTTATCAGGAAGGAATCTGTCAGCTATATATCTATCAGATAGCCTGACAGCGCCAACAATTGCCTCCTGTGTTATGGTAACATTATGATGGATCTCATACTCATCCTTCAATTCCTCGAGAATCAGGATAGTCTCGTCAGGGGTTGGGGGATCTACCATAATTGGCTGAAATCTTCGTTCTAAGGCTGCATTCTTCTCGATATACTTCCTATACTCTTCCAATGTAGTAGCACCAACACACTGAATCTCTCCACGAGAGAGGGCAGGTTTCAACATATTTGAGGCATCAACAGAACCTTCCGCAGCACCTGCCCCTACCAGGGTATGGAGTTCGTCTATAAATAAGATTACTGATTTTGAATTTGTGATCTCTTTCATTATCCCTTTTAATCTAGCCTCAAACTGTCCACGGTACTTAGTCCCTGCTATAAGGGAACCAAGATCAAGGGAGACTACCCGTTTATCATAAAGTATATCAGGGACCTCCCTCTCTACCATTCTTTCTGCCAGACCTTCAACAATAGCAGTCTTACCTACC
Organism: uncultured Nitrospirota bacterium; assembly: GCA_913009285.1. GTDB lineage: Bacteria > Nitrospinota > Nitrospinia > SZUA-224 > SZUA-224 > SZUA-224. Next base: position 3,638 of record CAJVYE010000021.1, read on the forward strand.
CCTGCTTCACCAATCAGCACAGGATTGTTCTTCGTACGACGGCTAATAATCTGTATTACCCTCTCGATTTCGCTATTCCTCCCGATCACAGGATCAAGCTTGCCTTTAATTGCCAATGCTGTTAGATCTCTGCTAAACTCATCTAAAATAGGGGTTTTGCTTGCCTCCTTAGTTTTAAAAGAGGGATCCTTTAAGAGATTCATGATATGCTCCCTTGTCTCGATTAGATGTATACCAAAATCATTAAGAATCTTTGAAGCAATCCCATTTTTTTCCCTGATAAGACCAAGGAGTAGATGCTCTGTACCGATATAGTTATGTCCCATCGCCCTTGCCTCTTCTACAGCTAACTCCAATACCTTTTTCGCACCAGAAGTAAATGGTATATCACCAATAGTCATGATGTTTGAACTCGTTGGCAGGTTATTCTCAATCTCTATCTTCATTTGATCAATATCGACCCCAACTTTACGAAAGACTGCTGTAACAATTCCTCCTCTATCCTTGAGTAGCCCTTGTAAAATATGTTCTGTGCCAAGATATTCATGACGATAACGTTCTGCCTCTTCCCTAGCAAGAATAATTACCCTACGGGCCCTTTCTGTAAATCTTTTAAACATCTTTATTCCCCCTTTTATTCCCCCTTATTAAAGGTTTAATAACTACTTTAAGAAGGAAATTTTAAATATCTTAGTCTAATGGAATTATAGAATGCGCCTTATTATTTGTCAACAGTTAAAAAATCCCTATCTTAAATATATATTTTAATTGACAGCACATATTATGTAAAGTACACTTTTTTATCAGAGATGATAAAATAGTAAATTTTAACGCCTTTGGAGGACTATATTAAGCGCGGTGGAGCTGAGACGCAAAGAAATGAAGAATCAACTAATATCAATAATTCTAGCTGGAGGAAAGGGTACCAGGATGAGGTCAAATATTCCAAAGGTATTGCATCCTCTGGGAGGAAGACCGATATTAGAATATGTTATAGACCTGGCAAAGAATGTGGGTTCTTCGAGAGTGATCATTATCATTGGATATCAAGCTGAAAAGCTCAGATATATCTTCTCCCGTGAAGGAGTGGAGTTTGCAGAACAGAAAGAACAGCTTGGGACAGGTCATGCTGTCCTTCAGGCAGAGGGGATGATGAAGGATTTTAATGGGGATGTCCTTGTATTATCAGGGGATGTCCCTTTGTTGAAAATGAAGACCATTGATGAACTAATAAAAAGGCATCGGGATACAGGCGCAGCAGTAACACTCCTTACCACATTTATGAATGATCCCACCGGCTATGGAAGGATTGTACGCGGGGAAGGGAACTTAATAAAGGGAATAGTTGAGGAAGGGGATTCCACCCCTCATGAAATGGAGATCACAGAGGTAAATTCTGGCACATATTGTTTTAAAAGGGATTTTCTCTTCGATGCCCTGCATAAGGTAGATTCAAAAAATATACAGGGTGAATACTACCTTACAGATGTGGTGAGGATTGCAGCGGATATGTCCCTTCCGATTGGGGTAATGCCGAGTGATGATCCCTTAGAGATCATGGGTGTGAATACTATTGCAGAGCTGGCTGAGGCAGAAAAGATTATTAAAAAGAGGTGCGCTAAAGCGAACTAAAGCGAACTAAAGTTATTAGAAAATTCTTATTATGCATAACTTTAGGCACTTTAGTTCACTTTAGCGCACTTTAGGCACTACTTTAAAGGAAGGAGATAAAGATGAGGGCATTGATTCTCGCTGCAGGTTTGGGTACTAATCTGGCCCCGTTTACGGCCACTCGTCCGAAGCCTATGATCAAGACAGGTGAAAGGTTTATCTTGGAGAACACAATTAACCTCCTGAAGGATAGTGGGGTAAATGACATAAATATTGTGGTGGGTCACAAAAAAGAGAAGATCACAGACTATTTTGATAATGGGATGGCATTCGGTGTAAATATCCACTATATCGATCAGGGGAAGGCAGTAGGGATTGGTGACGCCATCCTTAAGGCTGAGAATAGGTTTAATCCTGGTGAGTACTTCCTACTTATCTATGGGGATATATTAACATCCTCAAATATATATATCCATACTATTCAGTCGTTTGGCTCTGCCAGGACACCAGTCGCATCGATCTGTCTAACACCATCCTCAAATATGTTCGGGAATGTCTATCTTAACGATGAGATAATGATTACAAAGATAATAGAGAAACCGAGAAAGGGTACTCTGGGGAACTATGTACTCTCTGGGGTGTTTATCCTCCCTGCCACTTTCTTCTCTGTCTTAAAAAAGAATGGAAAGAATATGGAGCGAGCATTGGCATATCTTGTCAAGAAGGGTGAACTTGCTGCCTCTATCTGGGAGGATGAGTGGATCGATGTAGCCTATCCCTGGGATATCTTGAGGGCTAATGAGATCATAATGAATTCGTGGAGAAATGCACACATAGCTGGTTCTGTTCGGTTTATGGGGGATGTCAGGATAGAGGGACCTGTTTATATTGAGGATGATGTGGAGATACGTTCCGGGACGATTGTAAATGGCCCTTGCTATATTGGGGCGGGGAGTTTTATAGGAAATAATGTCTTGATTCGCAAGTATACATCGATAGGGGCAGAATCGACTATAGGTTATGGGGTGGAGCTCAAGAACTGTATCCTCTTCGGAAAGACAAAGATCGGGAGGCTCTCATTTATAGGAGACAGTGTGATGGGACACAACGTCGATATCGGATCAGGCACTATGACCGTTAACAGGGAGCTGGATGGAAAAACCATCAAGGCCAAGGTAAATAGAAAGCTCACAGATACCAGACTATCAAAGTTAGGTGCATTTGTGGGCGATGACGTAAATATTGGTGCCAGTAATACGATTCTGGCAGGTACTATTATCACATCTGATACCAATATACCACATAACCATTCCTATCCGTAAGTTATGACGTAAAATTGCCTTAAATTATTTCCTCCACCTTCCTCAATTTTACAATTTGCACTTTACAATACAATGATTTTTAGCCGTTACTTTTTCTATCTGAACAGTTACAAGGGGTTTTATATGACACTTTCAAAAAAACTAAAGGAATTAAATAAACGACACAAAGCAGCAGAACTTGGGGGTGGAAAGGAGCGTATTGAAAGAGAGCACAAGAAAGGGAAGTTGACAGCACGGGAGAGGATCGATCTCCTCCTTGATGATGGAAGCTTTGTGGAATTGGACAAGTTTGTTGTGCACAGATGCCGTGATTTTGGGATGGAGAAGAATAAGATACCTGGAGATGGGGTAGTTACCGGATATGGGACAATAGAAGGTCGTATAGTATATATATTTGCCCAGGACTTTACTGTCTTTGGTGGTTCCCTCAGTGAGGCATATGCAAAGAAAATCTGTAAGGTTATGGACCTGGCGATCAGAAATGGCGCCCCTATGATTGGACTTAACGATTCTGGTGGGGCGCGTATCCAGGAGGGGGTGGTCAGCCTGGCTGGCTATGCAGAGATATTTCTACGGAATACCCTTGCCTCTGGGGTGATACCACAGATCTCTGCTGTGATGGGACCGTGTGCAGGGGGGGCTGTTTACTCGCCTGCCTTGACAGATTTTATATTCATGGTTCAGGATACCAGCTATATGTTTATAACCGGCCCGGATGTGATCGAGACCGTAACCCATGAAAAGGTTACCAAGGAGGAGTTGGGTGGCGCCAGGACACACAGCACAAAGACCGGCATAGCACACTTCACAGCCGAGGATGAGGAGAAGTGTCTCCTGATGATAAAGGAGCTTTTGGAATTCCTCCCCCAGAACAATATGGAGGACCCACCAATCCTCCCCGCTAATGATGCTCCGGAACGAATGCATGAAAAACTCCAGACCCTTATACCTGGTAATCCCAATAAACCCTATGATATAAAAGAACTTATCGAAACAGTGGTAGATAATAATCACTTTTTCGAAGTGCAAGCCAATCATGCACAGAATATAGTGGTTGGCTTTGCCAGGCTCAATGGACGATCAATCGGTATAGTCGCAAACCAGCCTGCTGTATTAGCTGGCACACTGGATATAAGTGCATCATTGAAAGGAGCACGCTTTGTAAGATTCTGTGATGCCTTCAATATCCCCATCATCACATTTGAGGACGTCCCTGGATTCCTCCCAGGGGTTGATCAGGAATATGGCGGTATAATAAAGCATGGCGCAAAGCTACTCTATGCATTTTGTGAGGCCACTGTCCCAAAGATCACGGTAGTGACACGCAAGGCATACGGTGGTGCATACTGTGTTATGAGTAGTAAACAGATCAGGGGTGATATCAATTATGCCTTTCCCACCTCAGAGTTAGCTGTAATGGGTTCAGAAGGGGCGGTTCAGATCCTGTACCGACGGGAGATTGATAGCGCCCCTGATCCGGAGAAATTTAAGAAAGAAAAGGTGGCAGAGTTCAGAGAAAAATTTGCCAACCCCTATATCGCCGCAGAGTTAGGATATATAGATGAGGTCATAGAACCAAAGATGACCAGGCTCCGGCTCATCCAGGCGCTGGAGATGTTGCAAAATAAGAGAGACAGCAATCCACCAAAGAAGCATGGGAATATTCCGTTATAGAAGTTAGGGCTTGAAAAAGTTATTGTTTTTACAAATTACTCTTCTATCCCGATCAAGGGACTCTTTACTCCGCTGAAATCCTTTCTCACTTGTCCCATAAGCGCCAGCCTTGGGCACATATTTTTCCTTGATCTTTGCTCGTTTGTATGGCATATTTTGAATTTAGATAAAAATTCTGTATATAACGGATATTCTGGTATTATACAGAATTTTTTTTGTATACAGTAAATTATTATACAGATTATTTTTTTTATTTCAATCTATGTATTAACAAGTTGAACTAAACCGCTTCGCGGTAATTTTTTTCACTTTCCACTCAACCGCATCAATTTCAATAATTCATATCACCCTAAATAAGCAAACTATCTCCCGTCATTGGTAATCATATAAAATACCTCTATGAAGGACGTTCACAGGGAACGTTCGTTTAAGATCTAACCTTTTTTAAAGAAGGAGGAGGTATTATGAAAGAGTTAAGGGCTAAAATGATCGAGGAGATGAAACTCAGGAGACTTGCCCCAAAAACCCATAGAGCATATCTCGGTGCAGTGGAAGGATTAGCAAGATTTTATAATAAATCACCCGATCAGATTTTCAATACAGAGATTAAAAAATATTTGATTTATTTAATGGAAGAGAAAAAGGTAGCGTGGAGTACATGCAATGTAGCCATGTCAGGGATAGACTTTTTTTATAACAAAACCCTGGGAAGAAAATCAATATCACTTTCTATTCCACCAAGAAAACACAAGCAGCAATTAACAGAGGTACTCAGTCTTCAGGAAGTTAAACGTCTTGTTACAGCGCCCTTGAAACTAAAACACCGTGTCATGCTAATGATAACCTATTCAGGAGGCTTACGTGTCAGTGAACTGGTAAACTTAAAAATATCCGACATAGACAGTAAACGAATGACGATCTTTATTAGAAATGCCAAAAAAAATAAAGACAGATACACCATATTATCTGAACGGTTATTACCGGAACTACGCTCTTACTGGAAGAAGTACCATCCAATGACATGGTTATTTCCCAACAAAAGACAGTGTTACCCAATACATATTAGTACACCACAGAAGATCTTTTATGACGCCAAAAAAAAGTCCGGTATTACAAAAGGGAGAGGAATCCATATGCTACGCCATTGCTTTGCCACGCACATGCTGGAAGCCGGAGTAGATATTAGAACCATACAGCAACTAATGGGTCATTCCTCCCTTTCAACTACATCGAGATACTTAAAAATAAGCACTGAAAGACTTCGTTCAATTAAAAGTCCCCTGGATTTGTTTCAGGAGGATATGTAAATGTCGCCCGCCACGTGTAGCGTGGCGGCTAAGGTGATATCAACAGAAACTAGAAAATTTGAAGTTGCCCATATCTTCAAGGAGCATGGAGAAGCATACAGAGCTAAACACCCGATGCCGTTACGCTACAAGAATATTATGAGGGATATCGAGCTATGTCGCACAGAATATTTCGGAGGACATATTGATAAATGTGACACCTGTGGGTTTGAGCGGGATAATTATAATTCCTGTCGAAATCGGCATTGCCCCAAATGCCAGACACTTGCTAAGGAGAAGTGGTTAGAGGCTCGTAAATCCGAATTACTACCTCTAGGGTATTTTCACAATGTCTTTACATTCCCCCATGACCTTAACCCACTCGCCCGATACAATGCGAAGGTGATTTATAATTTACTATTCGCGGCAGTATCCCAAACATTAAAGGAATTTGGCCTTGATCCCAAACATATTGGTGGAAGGTTAGGCTTTATTGCTATCTTACACACCTGGGATCAGCATATAAAACAACATATTCATCTGCATGTGATTATCCCGGGAGGGGCAGATCGGAAGAGCACACGTCTGAACTCCAGTCACATTCCTTTATCTCGTATGCCGTCTTCTGCTTGA
>CAJVYE010000022.1 GCA_913009285.1 uncultured Nitrospirota bacterium
TGAGCAAAACAGCAGGACTAACAGCGTTAATTCGAGGATTTTGCGATTGAGAATCGGTCAAAGATGGCCTGAAGATGAGATGCGAAGAATGTGAAGTTATCTTTGAGCGAGTCCTTAGAATTTTTTATTCAGTATGGATTTTGATTGCAAAATGTAAAATGATTATTTATACTTTAATAATATCTAAATTGAGCGATTTTGGTCTGTAAATAAGCGAAGACTTGAATATCAATAGGTTCGAAAGCTATAGCCAATCACCCAGTGAGTGAGGACAGGCGAGACGCCTGTCCTACCGGGAAGGGTTGATGCTTCACACAACAGTAGGTCGGGCGTCTCGCCCGACATGAAAGAATCGCTCAATTTAGGTATCTGAAAATCTATATGATCCGGAGGGTGTTGATGGATACGGTTATACTGGAGGATCTGTCGGGGAGTATCGATCGATCAAAGGTGTTAAAACGATTAGGATACAGATCAGGCAGCCCTCCCCTGAGCCCTCCTATGGAGAAGATACTTGATGAGGAGATTAAGAATGCCTCCCTTAAGATCGATTCCAAGGGGATATATCTGAATCTGCCGCTGGATTCTGTTTCAGGGGGAAAGGTGAAGATGTGTGATGGTACAATCTCTTTTAAAAGTGCCTACCTATCGAAACATCTTATAGGCTGTTTTAGGGTTACACTTTTTGCCTGTACTATCGGCTCTAAGTTGGAGGAGAGGATAAGGTGGTACTTCTCTAAAAGAGAGGAGACTAAAGGATTTATACTGGATGGGATAGGCTCTGTAGCAGTGGAGGGATTGGCCGAGAAGATAAATCTTATTATTACAGGAGAGGCTGAAGGAGAGGGGTATTCTACTGTTTCAAGATTCAGTCCGGGTTATGGTGATTGGGGGCTCTCTGATCAGAAAATGATATTCGGTCTACTAAGACCTGAACAGATAGGGATAGAGCTCAATGAGAGGTATTTAATGATCCCGGAGAAGTCCATCACAGCGGTTGTTGGGTGGAAGGGGAGAGAATTATGAAGATTACATTTCTCGGTTCAGGAACCTCAGCAGGAGTTCCTTCCATCGGGTGTAAATGTGATGTCTGCTGTTCCGGGGATCCTAAGAATATCCGCCTGCGCTCCTCTATACTAATAGAACATAATAATAATAACATACTTGTAGATACTACTACAGACCTCAGGATGCAGGTGTTGGCGAATGATGTCAAGAATATAAATGCCGTCTTATATACTCATGCGCATGCTGATCACATACATGGAATAGATGAATTGAGGAGTTTTAATTATATCCAGAAGCAAAGGATCCCGTGTTACGGAAGCAAGGAGACGATAGATAAGATCCGAAATATGTTCAGCTATATCTTCAGCAATGATGATGAAGAGATGACGAGGGAATTCAGACCCATGCTCGATATCAATATCATATCATCGCCATTCACACTCTTTGACCTGAAGATCACACCTATAAAGATATTTCATGGTAAGATGGAGATAATCGGCTACAGGTTTGATGATGTTGCATATATTACAGATTGCAGCTATATTCCGGAGGAGTCCATGAAGGCGCTGAAAGGGCTGGATATCTTGATACTGGATGCCCTCCGTTTCAATCCTCACCCTACCCACTTTAGTCTGGATCAGGCCGTGGAGGTGGCAAGGGAGCTTAAAACGAAGAGGGCCATATTTACCCATCTTACCCACCACTTTGACTATAATAAGGTAAATGAAGAACTTCCAGATAATATGGAGTTGGCATATGACGGGATGGTTATTAATATATGAAGTTATCTTTGAGCGAGTCCTAAGTTGTTTTTGAGCGAACCCTTGCAATTATTTCTCTGGCCATCAAGTGGAGGGGAACCACCTTATCCACTGACCCTGTCTTGATCGCCTCACCCGGCATACCGAATACGATAGAGGTCTCCTCTGATTCGGCAATGGTCTGTCCCTCACTCTCTTTGATTGCCTTCATCCCCTTTGTCCCATCATTACCCATTCCTGTCAGAATGACCCCTAAGGTCTTTGAGCCAAATATCTTTGCCGATGATTCCATCATGATATCTACAGAAGGGAGGTACTTATCAGTTGGACTCTTTTTTTTCAAGATTACCCTTTCGATATCTCTATCTTTCTGAAATGTCATGTGAGAATCACCTGGGCAGATCAATACTACTCCTTCCCTTACCGGATCACCCTCCTCGGCCTCCTTCACCTCAATTTGGGAATATCTATTAAGTCTCTCGGCAAACATCCTTGTAAAACCTGATGGCATATGCTGAGCTACAGCTACAGGAGCGGGGAAATCTTCTGGTAAACGTGAGATGATCTTCTCGAGAGCTGTTGGTCCACCAGTTGAGGCGCCAATAGCTACGATATTTATCAATCTACCTATATCTTGTCTGGATAGGATACCATTATCCTGGTATGGTCGCCTCATATCTTCCCTTATATCCCCACCTTGTGGGTATCTTTCTCTAAAACGGGATATAATCTTATCCATATTCAATCCTGCAATAGCCATTACTTTATTTATCAGATCATTTTCGAGGTTCTTTATCTCTTCTGATATCTCTCTAGTCGGCTTTACTAAGAAATCGACTGCTCCTAACTCCATGGCTTGGAATACATTACTATTGCTACCCTTAGAGCTTACAATCAGTACTGGTAAAGGTCTGTTATTCATAACCCATCTAAGAAAGGTGAAACCATCCATACGTGGCATTTCCAGGTCGAGTGTGATAAGATCAGGCTGAAGCCTTATCAATTTTTTGATAGCATCCTCTCCATCCATTGCAGTATCTACAACTTGTATAAGATAAGAGCTCTCCAGCATCAAGGATATCGCCTTTCTGTTATACGCAGAATCATCAACAACCAAGACCTTAATAAGTTTTGTCATCTCTAAATCTACCCCTTTAAACGCTCAAAATTCGCAGGATAATGAGCTCAGTGCAGAATGAAAATTGCAAAATTAAGGAAATTAAATTCTTAATAATTTTGCATTTTTCAATTTAAAATTTGAATTTTGCATTGAAGTTTAGCTATCTTCTGATAGCTAAACAATTACTACCCCTTCTGATATACTACATCATTTCTCAGATGCTTCAGTGTAAATGCCGTGGATATATTGATCAATGATTCGGCATGTCCAAGGAGGAGATATCCTCCCTCATCCATCTTGCCATGAAAACTCTCTATCAGACCCTTTCTGGCCTCATGGCCAAAATAAATTATGACATTCCGACAAAAAATGACATCCATTGTTGCAAGAAGGTTTATCCTCTGTTTCTCCATGAGGTTCAGATGTATAAAATTAACGAAATCCTTAACCTTATCAATAATCTTAAGGTTACCATCTTCCTCTTTAAAATATTTATCTATATAATATTTATTGGTTGCCCTGAAAGATGATTTCTTGTAAACACCATCCCGGGCAGTATTAATAGTACGTTTGCTTATATCATTAGCAAATATTTCCACATCCCAGTCAAGGAACTTCTCACTTTCTATGATCAGCATTGCTATAGTGTAAGGTTCCTCACCTGTTGAACATCCAGCGCTCCATATCCGAAGGGTCTTCGCCCCTTTTTTCCTCTTATTATCTCTGATCTCAGGGAGTATATCCTCTGAAAATACCTTCAGTTGTTGAGATTCCCTGAAGAAGTAGGTCTCGTTTGTAGTTAATATATCTATAATGCTGTTAAGTTCCTCCCCATTCCCCTTATTATATCTCAGAAAATAGTAGTATTCCTTAAAATCCCTCATCTGGAGTTTCTCTACACGACCTGACAGCCTTTTTTCCAAGAGAAATTTAGAATCACCATCAAAGAAGATCCCGCAGTAATCGTATATAAAATCCCTCAGAAGCCTAAACACATCTTCTGATAATTTAAATTGTGAATGAATTTCCATTTTAATTCGTTGGCTATTATTTCCTTAAATTCCCGTTGAATAAGCTTAAATGTCTCTTCAGCTTATCGCCATTACTGGTCAGTCCATTTAAATCAGAATATATCTTGGAGGAATTATCTGCGTCTTCTCTGATAATCACGGTAATATCCTGCATACTTCTGACAACCTCTTCACCACCCCTCTTTTGCTCCTCTATCGCCTTTGATATATCTCGTATATTCTTTGTTACTTCATTTATAGACTGTTTTATATGACTCCCACCTTTTGCTTGTTCTACAGTTATCCTCTTTACCTCCCCAGATATATCCATCACATTCTCTGTTGCCTTTATTATCTGTTCGCTTGCGGTAGCCTGTTCACTTGTCGCCTTTGTCATCTGTTTGAGGAGATCTGTTACATTCTCTATAGCATCCCTTACTACCCTGCTACCTTTTGTCTGATCACTGGTTGCTATTGCAATCTGACTATTCATATCTTTTGATTTATTTACGCTATGTAGTATTTTGTCGAGCGTTTCTCCTGCTTGGATAGAGAGTCTTACCCCATCGCTCACACTTATGGAGGCCACCTTTATCCTTTCAACCGCATCGAGAGACTCCTTCTGAACGGTTTTGATTATGTTTGCAATTTCCTTTATTGATGAGGCAGTGCGGTCGGCTAACTCCCTTATCTCATCAGCTACCACTGCAAACGCCACTCCATCTTCACTTGACTGAGCAGCAATTATACCGGCATTTACGGCTAACAAATTCGTCTTCTCTGCAACATGCTTGATCACCTTTAGTATATCTCCTATCTCTTTTGATCTCTTCCCCAGAACGAATATGATCCTTGCTGAATCATCGACCACCTCTTTTATCCTCTTCATCCCTTCTATGGTATGTGTTACCGACTTTTTGCCATCTTCAGCATCAGCAGCAGCTTCCTTGGACATTTCCAGTGAGCTTCTGGCATTTTCCTCCACCCCCTTTATTGAGGCGGTTATCTCGGTTATTGCAGAGGCAGTCTCTTCGGCTGCTGTAGATATAAACTCGATATTGCTAGCCACCTCTTTTACAGAGGCGCTCATCTCCTCTATAGAAGAAGAGGTGTCCATTAAGGATGAGGACGATACCTCTGATTTCTCAGCCACCTCTTCTATAGAGGCAGCCATCTCTATAATAGATGATGATACCTTAGCCGAGGTAGCATAGACAGGTGAGGTATTCCTATTTATCTCTGCACTTATCTCAGTCGTCTGTTCTATGGATGATAATGCATTGTTTACAACAGATAGGTGTTTATTGGTCCTGTCAGCCATCTCTTTTGTATCCATAGAAAGCTTTACATATGACTCTTCCATTGCTTTAAAGAGACCTTGTATATCCTTTATAGTCTTCCCGGTAGTATATAGTGTACCAAAGAGATCTTTCCTTAACCTCTCTACCTCATCCCCATTTCTTACTTTAATATTCTCTTTATTCCCATCCTCTATCCCTATCTCATCTTTCATTCTCCTATGTAAATCCTGGAAGGTAGATATCAGAATAATTTTGATCGCTATGTAGGAGAGTATCCCTATCAAGAGACCTATTACCAAAGAGCCGATAATATAGTATATATTGCTGAAGACATTCCTTAACCCAAGGAAGGTGGCGGAGTATAAAGGAAATAGTATACCGATCATTAGTCCTGCACTTACAGCACTCATGTATATCCTTCTCATTGTTATAATATCACTATCAGTCTTCATAGGTTCCTCTTAAAAGTTGTGGGTTCACTCTGTGTAATAGTAAAATTTCAACCTTGTATACAAGGTTGAAATTCATTATTACACAGGATTAATATCAAACTTGCAATTCGTAAACTCGCAACCCGTAACCCGACTTTATCCCTCCCCATCCAGCTTGAACTTCTCGATCTCTGTCTTGAGGAGTTCAGACTGTCTTATTACAGTCTCTACTGCCATCTCTTGTTCCTGGATCAGAGAGAGCTTCTCTTTTGTAATGATATTAACCTTCTCTATGGACTTTACGATCTCCTCACTCCTCTTTCTCTGATTTTGGGTATCCTGTGTTATCATGTAGCCCTTTTCAACGATATTTGTTATCGCTGACTCGATAGCCTTTGTACCTTTGGCCTCCTCCACTGTAGCCCTCCTTACCTCCTTTGCTAAATTACTCATTCTTACGGCAGCATTCATTATCTGTTCATTCCCCAATGTTTGCTGCTGAGTAGCTGTGGCTATCTGCTGAGCCATCTCACTGATATTTTTTATTGCCTCTGTGACATGTTTAGTACCATTTGCCTGTTCCACTGTTGCCTTCTGAATCCCTTTAGCCATTTCATTGGATTTATGGGCGCTCTCTATTATCTTTTTCAGTGCATCACCTGATTTGAGGGAGAACTTAACCCCTTCGTCAATGATCTTCTCACTGCTTTTTACCGATTCCACAGCATCCTTTACCTCTAATTGAACAGTAGTGACCAATTTGGCGATCTCTCCGGTAGAGGCAGCTGTCTTCTCTGCAAGGTCCTTTATCTCATCTGCAACTATGGCAAATCCTCTCCCATGCTCACCTGCCTGGGCAGCAAGGATAGCCGCATTGAGCGCTAAGAGATTTGTCTGATCTGTTACCTCTGCAATAACCGTCAGGATCTCTCCTATCTCCTCTGATCTCCCTCCTAACTTATTGATTATTTCTGATGATCTCTCCGAGGATTTCTTGATCTTTTTCATACCCTCTATTGTATCTGCTATAGATGCCATCCCTATATCAGATGCATCGGTGATCACATGTTCGGATAGTCTGACAGATTCCTCGGCATGTCCCTCTACCTCTTTGATGGCGGTATTGATCTGGGTGATTGAGGCAGTAGTCTCTTCAACCGATGAGGCTAAGGTATCAACATTATTGGCTATCTCATGGGTAGAGGCTGACATCTCTTCAATGGAGCTAGTAGTCTCTTCGACTGATGAGGAGAGTCCTGCTGTATTATTAGCTACTTCATTGATAGAGGCAATCATTTCCTGTATATAGGAATTGATTCCATCAATTAAGGAATAGAGATTTTCAAGATTCCCGGCAACATCATTGATCTGGGTATTCATCTCTAAGATCGATGAAGATGATTCCTCTAATGATGATGTCTGAACCCTGGCGCCCTCTGATACCCCTTTACATCTGATAGCTATCTGTTGCGATGCTATGGTAACATCTTGCGAGACATTACGTATCTTCTTGATCATATGGAGTAGATTCTCGATAAATTTGTTGAACCACTCTGTCAGATCCCCAATCTCATCCGTTGTTCTGACCTCAATCCTCTTGGTCAGATCCCCCTCACCATGGGCAATATCTTTAAGCATACTGATAACTGTTCTAAGAGGTCTTTTCACCGTACTCCTTATGATCAGATAAATAAGAGCGGTTATTACCAAAATCCCTACTATACTACCAATCGCAATAAAGGCCTTATTCATACGGAGGGCCGTATCGATCTTTTCGATAGGGATAGTAATACTCAGCCCCCCTAATACACTCCCTTCAGAGACACCGTCGGTGTGACAGTTAAGGCAGTTTATTCCGAAATGATCCTTAGTAGCGATGTAGGGTATGACCACTCGATAAAATTTCTTGTTCTCATGCTCTTCTATCCTGTAGATTGGCTCTCCGGATGAGAGTACCATGATATCAATATCGTCCTTAGGACGTTCAAACTCCTTAGCCTCTCCATACTGTCTATTTATAGTCTCCCCGCGGAACAAGTGGAGATCCTTTATCTTAGGGAGTCCTTTTATGCTGTTTAAGATATTTTCCCTCCTATTCATGGTGTCTGAGAGCATTAAGGCATTCATCGCATCCAGAACAAGAGCTGCATAATTCATGGCTGCATCTTTGCTCTGTTCCAGTACTTGTGTCTCTATCTTGCTATTTGTCCATAGCAATGAAGAAATGCTGACTAATCCCATTATGAACAGGACGATTATAGTTGGTATCAGGATTTTCCCTATTAGTGATATACCAATAATTTTATTCTTTTTCATTATTTGCCCCCTTCTACCTTTCTTCCACCTTCAGTACCTTATTCAGATTCAATAGTATTACTATCCGACCTTTAAGCCTCCCTATCCCTTTAAGATACTCTGACTCAATTCCACCTATCACAGGTGGAGGTGGTTCTATTTCCCTCTCAGATATCCACAAAACCTCAGTTACGGAATCGACCTGAATGCCGATTTGTGCATTGTTTATAGATACTACGATAATACGTGCATCTTTTCCGTATTTCCTTTCCTGAAATCCTAATCTCTTTCTGAGATCGAATATAGTAATAATTACACCTCTTAGTGATATTATCCCTTTGATATATTTCGGCGCCCTGGGAACTTCGGTGATCTCCTGTAGATTTATAATCTCCTTTATATCCTTTATATCTATTGCATACTCCTCGTCATATAATATGAAACATAGATACTTGGTTTTATTATCTATTTCTACTTCCATGGTTCTCTATCTAATCCCCTAAATCTTCACTCCCAGAGCTTTCTACCCTGTTTCTCCCCTTCCTCTTTGCCTTATATAAGGCATCATCTGCCTCCTTGATGAGGTGATCAACTGACTCAATATTGTTACCAGGAAATGTGGCGACACCAAGACTGATGTTAATATTCAGTGGTTTTTCTTGTCCTGCAAACTTAAACCCTTCGACCTTTTTTCTTATGTTATTTGCCACGGTTATTGCCCCATCAAGATCGGTCTCAGGGAGTAAGAGAGCGAATTCCTCCCCTCCGTAACGCGCCACATGTTCATGTCTCCTTATCCCCTTTTCAAGGATGGAGACCATATCGACTAAGATAGAATCACCCTGTTGATGTCCATAAGTATCATTGATTCTTTTAAAATGATCTATATCGAGCAGGATAAATGATAAGTTTGATTTATTTCTCTTTGCCCTGTAGAATTCCTTTTTCATAAGTTCTATCAAGTATCGGCGATTATACGTCTTGGTTAGACCATCAGTGATGGAGAGTTCTCTCAAGCTGTCCTGGAGGGATTTTATCTTCAATTGCACCTTTACTCTAGCAATCAACTCAGCCGGGTCAAAAGGTTTAGTGACATAATCACTGGCTCCCTGTTCAAGTCCCCTGACCTTTTGATCCACCCTCTCCTCGGCTGTCAACATGATTACCGGGATATCCTCAAATTCAGGTTTACTCCCTTTCAACGCCAGAAACTGAAATCCATTGATGTTAGGCATTACAACATCGCAGATGACTATATCGATATTGTTTTTCAGCATGATCTTGAATCCTTCTAATCCATTACCTGCCTCGTAATAATTCTCAAAAAGGGGGACCTTCTGTAAGTGTTCTTTGACTGTATCCCTTATCGCCTTTGAGTCATCAATGATCAATACAGAAAGAGCCATTATCTTTATATCCTACATCTGTAAAGTTTAGCTATCTTCTGATAGCTAAACTTTAATGAAAAATGCAAATATAAAATTGCAAAATGCAAAAAAGATATTAAATCCTAAACAATATCAAATGACAAAAATCCAAAATTAAAAACACTCTGTATGCAATGTTTTTTAGAATTTAGATATTAGGATTTAGAATTTAATCTCCTTATTTTGCACTTTTCATTTCTCATTAAGCTATGATGCTTATCTCCTTTATCAATGCCCCAATGTCCAGGACAAGTATTGTATTCCTGTTACCTAACTCAGCAGCCCCTATAATCCCATGGATATTTTTCAAGGGATTTCCTATAGATTTGATTACAATATCCTGCTGTCTCTCCACACCATCTACCACCAGGCCTATCCTCTTTTCACCTAATCCAACCACAACTACATAGAGATATTCCTTTTTTATATCTCCATTATCGGATGAGAGATTAAAGATCCTTTTAAGCCAGAGTAGGGGGAGTGTACGATCCCTGAGCTGCATGACCTCTCTCCTCTCCACGCTTTTTATCTCTCTTGTAGTTATCATGAGGCTCTCTGAGACAGAATTTACCGGGATAGCATATGTCCTGTTTGAGACCTGAACGATCAATGAGATCGGAAGAGCGTCGTGTAGGGAAAGAGTGTAGATCTCGGTGGTCGCCGTATCATTAAAAAAAAAAAAAAAAGTAAAGAGACACAGCAGAGC
>CAJVYE010000023.1 GCA_913009285.1 uncultured Nitrospirota bacterium
AGGCATCTCATGAACAAGAGGGGTAGGCGGCTCAAAATGAGGACGATATGCACCCAAGTGCTGCGTGCGGAGGGGACGGCAAACGAGATAAATGAATGGGACTGGAGTTCAGATGTTTTTTTTTTTTTTTTTCAAGCAGAAGACGGCATACGAGATAAAGGAATGTGACTGGAGTTCAGACGTGTGCTCTTCCGATCTAGATTTTCATGGAAATTAATTACCCCTAAAAATTATGATGTAGACTCCGCTTAGAATACAGGCACATGCTATTTATGCAACCCTTTCAGGGTAATTCGATTTTAGATTCTTTTTCCCAGGGTGATTACCCTGGGCTATGATATATAACCCTTTCAGGGTAAGTGGCCATACCCCAACGGGGTTACATATATTAGCCCAGGGTCAGCGAAGCGCCACCCTGGGAATTGTAAAATACAAACGAAAATAAACCCTGAAAGGGTTACATGAAAAGGGAGATCAACCACATGCCGCAATCATTGGCAAAGATATATATTCACATAATATTCTCGACCAAAAATCATGTATGTTTTCTTGAAGATGATGATATTCGTAAGGAAATGCACGCCTACATGACCTCCATATTGAAAGAATATGATTCCCATCCACTAATCATCGGGGGTCCCGCAGATCATGTTCATATACTTTGTACCCTTTCCAAGAACAATACTTTTGTGAAAATAATCGGTGAAACAAAACGTAATTCGTCAAAGTGGATTAAAACTAAAAATGGCAAATACTCAACATTCCAATGGCAAAACGGTTATGGGGCATTTTCAGTGAGTTATTCCAATGTGCAAGGCGTCCGCAATTACATCATTAATCAAAAAAAGCATCACCAAAAGACAACGTTCCAGGACGAATTTCGAGACCTCTTGAAGAAACAGGGAATTAAGTTAGATGAACGATATGTATGGGACTAGTCAATTAACATAATGGTTATTGGATGTCTTACATAAACTTATTGGATGGTTTTATGTAACCCTTTCAGGGTATATTTCTATCGGCGTTACCCAGGGTGGCGCTTCGCTGACCCTGGGCTGGTATATTTAGCCCTTTCAGGGCAGAAAAAACTCTGATAGTTATCCAACCACGGTTAAGGTAAAATAGACTCTGACTGTATTTTCTTATTCACCTAAAATAGATTGCGCAAATGTCTGATTTATAGCAAACTTTTTTGCAGGCTAAAGCCTGCGGCTACCCACAGAAATGTCGGAAGAACCATTTAGTATATGCAAATCTATAAAAATCCCTAGAATTTAATGAAGAAGCCCAGCGCAACCCCTCCTCCATTTGCAGCCATATCCCCCCAATCTGCTTCATCGTCTATTACAAACTCTTTTACTACACCCAGACCGAGTATAATTACTGCTGAGATAAGCTTCCCTTTTGTCTCATTCTTGACAACCTTTTTCTCTATCAGGACATAAGATAAAAAATTCTGTCCTAGCGCTGAAAGCCCAAAATGCATGATCTTTTCTTCCGCCCGGGCATATACCTTTTGGGGTGTAACCATAAAAAAGGTAATTATTAAAATAATTATTAAACTATTCCTCATCCTTGCTTATCTTTACTGCTCGCTTTCTCTCCTAGTTTTAAGAATGGTTCGAAGAGATCTATTGGTATAGGGAATATGATCGTGGAGTTTTTATCTACAGCAACAGTGGTAAGGGTCTGGAGGAATCTCAGTTGTAAAGCAGGTTGGTGCGCCCCAATGATATCTGCTGCCTGTCCCAGTTTTTCTGCTGCCTGAAATTCTCCTTCTGCATTGATTATCTTTGCTCGCCTCTCTCTCTCTGCCTCTGCCTGCTTTGCTATAGCCCTCTGCATCTCCTGCGGGAGATCGACATTCTTCACCTCTACGGCTGAGACCTTTATACCCCATGGCTCGGTCTGTAGATCTATTATCTCCTGGAGTTCAGCATTTATACTGTCCCTCTTGGAAAGGAGGTCATCAAGCTGACCCTGACCCAGTATGCTCCTTAGTGTGGTTTGTGATATCTGGGATGTGGCGTAGAGAAAGTCTTCTACCTCTATAATAGCCTTTTGGGAATCCATGACGCGGAAGTAGATAACCGCATTTACCTTTACAGTTACATTATCCCTTGTGATGATATCCTGAGGCGGGACATCCATAACAACGGTCCTTAGGCTGACCTTGACCATCTTTTGGACACCCGGGATAACAATTATTATTCCCGGCCCCTTCACCTTCCAGAATCTCCCAAGAAGGAATATAACCCCACGCTCATACTCCCTCAGTATTTTGATAGAGTTGAGTATAAATAATACTATTATTACTACAAAGATCATTGGACTTAGCAGTAGATCCATCATGTTACCTCCTTTTGAAGATCTAAGTTATTTTTGAGCGAACCCTTACCTTTAATCCATCTATCTTCTCTACGATTATCTTGTCTCCTTTCTTGATCATATCCCCACTCTCTGCCTTCCATATCTCACCATGTATAAAGATCTCTCCCCCGGGCTCGATGTTGGTTCTTGCAATACCTTCTGCCCCAATAAGACCATCTATACCTGAAACAGGTCTTGTTCTATGTGATTTCACAACAAGACCGAGTATTAGAACAGAGAATAACGCAGTGGCTGAAACAGTAGGGAGGATAACGGACCAGGATATCCTCAAGTAGGGTACGTCAGTATCTATCAGCATAAGGGACCCTAACACCATAGAAATGATTCCTCCCACAGTGAGAAGGCCGTAGCTTGTTACCTTGATCTCTGCTATGAAAAGGATTAATCCGAGCAGGATGAGCGCCAATCCAGCATAGTTGATAGGCAATGTGTGGAAGGCATAAAATGCCAGGATGAGACTAATACCCCCCACAACACCAGGCAGGATCAGGCCTGGATTAGAGAGTTCAAAGTAAAGTCCGACCATTCCAAGGAGCATCAGGATATAGGCAATATTCGGGTTTGACAGGGCGCTGAGTATCCTCTGTCTCATATCCATATCTACATATCTTATCTTTACTCCCTTTGTGCTTATGATCGTTTTCCCTGTTTCGGTTTTCACCTCCTTTCCATCTATGCCCTGTATCAATTCGTCTATGTTCTCTGCTATAAGGTCTATTACTCCCAGTTCTTTAGCCTCTTTCTCAGAGATGGAGACACTCTTCCTCACTGCATCCTCTGCCCAATCTGCATTACGACCCATCCTCTCTGCAATAGATCGTATATATGCAACCGCATCATTCTCTACCTTCTTCATCATTGTCCTATCCATCTTCCCCCCTCCCATGTTTACAGGATGGGCAGCGCCTATGTTGGTACCAGGGGCCATAGCCGCTATATTTGCAGCCATCAGGATAAATGTCCCTGCAGATGCAGCACGCGAGCCGCTAGGGGCAACGTAGACCACCACAGGTATCCTGGAGTTAAGTATCTCCTTCACAATGATCCTCATAGAGGTATCCAGCCCTCCGGGGGTATCAAGTTGGATAATAATCGCTCTATCTTTCTCCTCAGTTGCCTTTTTGATCTTACCGACCATGTATTCAGCAGCTATGGGGTTGATCACGCCATCGAATCTTAAGACCATGATCTCTTCGGTGGATAAAGCAGGAGAGATATATCCGAAGAAAAATAGAATCATAAAAATAGAGGTTACAGGAATCCTTTTCATCATATCCTTTTTATTTCATGCCAGACCCGTTAGATTGACTTATAGGTCTGTTTCTGATAATCTTATAAAAGAGATTATATATCATATAATAGTTATATTGTATATAAAATTTTGTTTTTTGAGTCTCAATTGTAATTTAGCTTCTCATGGAAAGAGGGCTCGATATGTATGAGTTGAGTGTAGAGACAGGTTTTTCTGCAGCCCATCAACTGCTCGGTTATGGTGGTAACTGTGAGAATATCCATGGTCATAACTGGAAGTTAAGGGTCTTTCTGAGGGTAAAAGAATTGAACGATATAGGGATAGGGATGGATTTTAGGGAGATTAAGAAGAAAACTGATGATCTCCTGTTAGGGTTGGATCATGTCAATATAAACAAGGTACCACCCTTTGATAGCATAAATCCATCTTCTGAGAATGTAGCAAGATGGCTATTTCAGCAGCTTGGGGGGCTTCTCAATTCGGACAATGTGAGGGTAAGCAGGGTTGATGTGAATGAGACAGATCAGTATTCTGTATCGTATTTTGAGGAATGAGTTAAAAAGTTGCGGGTTACGGGTTGCGCGTTACGAGTTGCGGGTTGCGAGTTTAATATTATGTAACCGTTCACAGTTAACAGTTAATGAAAACAGAAAGTAAAAGGAAATTGAAAAAACTGTAAACTGATAACTATGAATGGATACAATATTATTAACCCGCAACCCGCAACCCGAAACATAAAGATTATAAATGCAAGTTATCACTACCCATTTTAATGCCGACTTTGATTGTCTTGCCTCCATGATGGCGGCCAAAAAGTTGTATCCTGAGGCCAAGTTAGTTTTCCCGGGTTCTCAGGAGAAGAATGTACGAGATTTTCTCAAGGCATCAGAATACACCTTCGAGTTCAACAAACTCAAGAATATATCAACTCTGGATATTGATCTGCTGATATTAGTTGACACCAAACTCAGGGGGAGGATAGGTGTTTTTGGAGAGATCGTTGATAGACCTGGTATTAAGGTCCATATCTACGATCATCATCCTGCAAATGCAAAGGATATAGTAGGTGAAGTGGAGATAGTAAAGGCCCGGGGGGCCACAACAACGATATTTGTGGAGCTACTCAAGGAGAAGAACATCCCCCTTACGCCTTCAGAGGCCACTATTATGGAATTAGGCATCTATGAGGACACAGGATCACTTACCTTTAGCTCTACCACACCAAAGGATCTGGAGGCAGCGGCCTATCTCCTCTCTATTGGTGCTAATCTTAATACTGTTTCGGATTTTATATATAGGGAATTGAGCTCTGAACAGGTATCACTTCTTAACGATCTGATCCATTCGGCAGAGAGCTATGATATACATGGGGTTCAGGTGGTAATTGCAACAGCCTCTACTGAAAAATATGTAGGTGATCTTGCGATTCTGACCCACAAGCTAAAGGATATGGAGAATCTGAATGTCCTCTTCACCCTTGTCATAATGGACGATCGAATTCATCTTGTTGGGAGAAGCAGGATTGAGGCTGTAGATGTGGCTGAGATAGCATTAGAGTTTGGGGGAGGGGGGCATTCCACCGCAGCCTCTGCCTCTATCCCTACAAAGGTTGGAACGCTGATTCAGATAAAGGAGAGGTTATTAAAACTTATAAAAGAGAGGATACATGGTCTGGAACTGGTAAAAGATCTAATGACATCATCTGTGATATCTGTCCAGACCGGAGATACTATCAAGGATGCAGAAGAGATAATGACGAGATTCAATATAAACTCACTTCCGGTTCTTAAGGACAAGATCCCAGTAGGATTGATTACCAGGCAGATAGTAGAGAAGGCCATATTTCACAAATTTAAAGAAGAAAAGGTTTCAGAGTTTATGTCGACAGAATTTTCTGTTGTCTATCAGGATGCCCCTTTCAGAGAAGTCGATAGGCTGATAATAGAGAACAAGCAGAGACTGGTCCCTGTGATCGATAATAAGGAAGGGAATATCGTGGGTATTGTCAGTCGTGGTGATCTACTCCGCATACTGTATGGTGATATGCTGAAGAAACCAGGATTTCTTCATCCAGGTGATGCAGGGACAAGGTATTCCTATAGAAGAAATGTCAAAGATCTTATGCTTAAGAGACTTCCTGAACATATCCTGAAACTCTTTAAGGTTATTGCCCATGTGGCAGATAAGAAGGAATATCCTGTATATGTTGTTGGTGGATTCGTGCGCGATCTCCTTATGAGATTGGAGAATATAGATATCGATATAGTGGTTGAGGGTGATGGGATAGCACTTGCCAGTGAGATTGCAAAGGAAGTTTCAGGTAGGATAAGGAGTCATGAAAAATTCGGTACAGCAGTTGTGATCCTGCCTAATGGATTCAGGATAGATGTAGCTACAGCGAGGGCAGAATATTATAAACACCCAGCAGCATTGCCGATTGTGGAACTCAGCTCTATAAAGATGGATATGTCTCGTAGGGACTTCACCATAAACGCATTAGCCATAAAGCTGAATGGGAAAGATGCGAATAATCTGATAGACTTTTTTGGTGGTCAGAGAGATCTAAAGGAAAAGATGATCAGGGTCCTCCATAACCTCAGTTTTGTAGAGGACCCTACAAGGGTGTTCAGGGCCATAAGGTTTGAACAGAGGTTCAATTTTACCATTGGGAAGCAGACACAAACGCTTTTGGAAAATGCAATTAAACGGGGCCTCTTTAACCGTCTTTCTGGTGCTAGGTTATATGGCGAGCTTGTCCAGATGTTGAAGGAAAAGGAGCCTTTAAGATCGATAAAAAGGATGTCTGAGTTTGATCTGTTGAGGTTTATACATCCTTTGGTCTCCCTCACAGATGAGACCTATACCCTCTTGAGAGAGATAGGTGAGGTTACGGCCTGGTATAATTTTCTCTTTCTCGAGGATGATGTAGAGGTATGGTTTATCTATCTCATGGGGCTGTTTGACGGACTTAGTCTTGAGGAGGTAAAAGGGGCAGTCATTCATCTCTCCATAACTTCAAGATATGCAAATAGATTGATCAAGGGAAAGGAGATTGTAGAGAAGGCAATGAAAGAATTGTCTGGTGGACACAATCTGACCCCAAGTCGGATATATAAGATATTACATCCGCTATCACTAGAAATGTTACTATTCCTTATGTCCAGGATACAGGAGGAGAAGACCAGGAGGCATATCTCGCTTTACTTGACAAAGCTGAAATCGGTTGAGATAGATGTAAGTGGGGAAGACCTGATTGATATAGGCCTCACCCCTGGTCCCCTCTTCAGGTCGATTCTTGATGCCATAAAAGAGGCAAAACTGAATGGCCGTATCATGACCAAGAAAGAGGCGCTTGAATTTGTGAAGGAGAATTTTTTAAAAACAACATAGGTAATGATATGGATTCTATCATCCGACAAATTTCGATAAATGCCTTACCCGTCATATTGGCAATCGTATTTCATGAGATTGCACATGGGTGGGTAGCTTATAGACTTGGTGATCCAACAGCCAAGCAAATGGGGAGATTGACACTTAATCCAATTGCCCATGTGGACATATTTGGTACGATTATCATGCCCCTCATACTGATCCTTACAGGATCAGGCTTTGTTTTCGCCTATGCCAAACCTGTCCCTGTCAATTTTTCAAACCTTAGGAGGCCGAAGGAGGATATGGTATGGGTTGCTGCAGCCGGACCATCAACAAATATATTAATAGCTGGAGTGAGTGCCATTATATTCCGCATTATAGTCTATATTAACCCTGAACTGGTAATGTATATTTTAGATCTACCCATCAGCAGAGGAGGAGGATTGTGGGTGTCTATCATGGTCCCGATCATATTGATGCTCCTTGTCAGTGTTAAACTTAATATATTATTGGCAGTGATAAATCTTATCCCTATCCCTCCTGCAGATGGTGGGAGGATCCTGGTAGGACTCTTACCTTACAGACAGGCAATTGCCTATTCCAAGATAGAACCGATAGGGATGTTTTTGCTTTTCTTTATCCTCTTCTTTGATCCTCTGGGGATCTTCAGTCATATCATCTGGCCTATTATCGGCACTCTGACAAGATTGTTTGTGATGGGTTAAATTAGGTTTTTTCGTAAAAAGGTTGAGCGACTCAAAGGTAAATTAAAAATCAAAAATACAAATGCAAAAATACAAATCAAAAATTTTTGTTTTCTATATTTTACAATTTTCAATGATGTTTAGACATTAGAAATAGAAATAACGGCTAACTGGTTAAAAGGAGGTAATTTTATGGAAAAAAAAAGACGGGTACTGAGTGGCATGCAGGCATCCGGGAGGCTTCATCTTGGCAATCTATTGGGGGCCTTAACCAAATGGAAGGAGCTTCAGGATGGGTATGAATGCTTCTACTTTATTGCTGACTGGCATGCCCTTAGCACATGTTATGAAGATACACATGAGATTAAGGGGAATGCATTTGAGATAGCGGTTGATTGGCTCAGCGTGGGGATAGATCCTGAAAAGAGTACTATCTTTATACAGTCACTTGTTCCTGAACATGCTGTGCTTCATCTCCTTCTTTCCATGATCACCCCTGTATCCTGGTTGGAGAGGAACCCCACATATAAAGAAAAACAGGAGGAGATAAAAAATAGGGACCTTACCACATATGGATTTCTCGGTTATCCTGTACTTCAGACAGCAGACATTGTTCTCTATAAGGCTGATTGTGTACCGGTTGGCATAGATCAACTACCTCATTTAGAACTGACAAGGGAGATAGTCAGGAGATTTAATTATATTTATAAAAAGGATGTCTTTGTGGAACCTGAGGCGATACTGTCAGAGACCCCTAAGCTCCCTGGTACAGATGGTAGGAAGATGAGCAAGAGTTATAATAATGCCATATATCTATCAGACCCCCCTGATGAGATAGAAAAGAAGGTAAGATCGATGTTAACAGACCCCCAGAGGGGAAGGCGAACAGATCCAGGGAATCCAGAGATATGCCCTGTCTTTGCCCTTCACAATATATATCCCCCTTCCTCCTCTCAAGTGGAATCGCAAAGGATATCACAGGAATCGATTGATAGCCCGGCAATCGATATCTCAGAGATATCTGATCAGTGCAGGACAGCAAAGATAGGTTGTGTGGACTGTAAGATGATACTTGTAAGAAACATTATCAAAAAGATGCAACCTTTATATGAGAGGCGGTGTGAACTAAAGGCCAATCCTGAAAGGATATATGAAATCCTGACACAAGGGAGCAAAAAGGCACGAAAGATTGCCATAGCCACTCTCAAAGAGGCAAGCGAGGCAATGAAAATAGGGTAATCTTATCCAAAGAATACCTCTGCGATCTCAAATAGAGAAAGGTCGACAGTCTTTATTGTTGCTACAGCATCCTCAAGCTTTACAGTTACGATCTTATTTCCCTGGAGGCTAACCATCTTTCCGAATTCACCCTTCTTGACAAGATCAACAGCAGCCACACCAAACCTTGTTGCCAGTATCCTGTCAAAGGGGGTTGGTGTTCCACCTCTTTGTATATGACCGAGGATCGTTACCCTTGTTTCGTATCCTGTCTTTTTTTCAATCTCCTTCGCTATTGTGTGACTTATCCCCCCCAGTCTTATATGACCGAAGGCATCCACCTTTTCGTTTTGTACAACAAAACTTGTTCCTTTTTGAGGCTTTACCCCTTCTGCGACAACAATAATGCTGAAATTTTTCCCCCTTTTATGTCGTTTCTTTAGAAGTAAGCAGATATCATCAATATTGAAAGGTTTTTCAGGGATCAGTATACAATCAGCACCACCTGCCAGCCCGGCCAGAGTTGCAATCCATCCTGTATGTCTCCCCATAACCTCAAGCACCATTATCCTGTCATGAGATTCTGCTGTTGAATGTAGTCTGTCTATCGCCTCTGTTGCTATGGTAAGCGCTGTATCAAAGCCGAAGGTATAATCAGTACAGGGCAGATCATTATCTATGGTTTTTGGTATACCTACAACATTTAATCCCTTTTTGCTGAGCTTATTAGCAACACCAAGGGTGTCTTCTCCACCGATAGCAATTATGGCATCCATGCCAAACCTTTTGTAACTATCTAGTGTCTTCTGGACATCCTCTTCTTTCTTGAATGGATTTGTTCTTGATGTCCCAATAATTGTCCCACCCCTTGGCAGTATCCCGGAGACAGACTTTATTGTTATAAGCTCTATATTTTCTTGGATCATTCCCTGCCACCCACTCCTTATACCTAGTAGATCGGAAGAGCACACGTCTGAACTCCAGTCACATTCCTTTATCTCGTATGCCGTCTTCTGCTTGAAAAAAAAAAAAAATAAAAATTCAAAAAAATTATTAATGCCACTACGATGTATCATAAACTGATTTCGTACGGTCATAACGTGA
>CAJVYE010000024.1 GCA_913009285.1 uncultured Nitrospirota bacterium
GGCTCGTACTACTTTTTTTTTTTTAATGATACGGCGACCACCGAGATCTACACTCTTGCCCTACACGACGCTCTTCCGATCTTGACCCCGAAAACAGCAGGACCGAAAATAATACCGGCCAATAATTCGCCCAGCAACGGTGGTTGGTTAATTTTGCGGAAAAGTACGCCTGCGGTCCAGATCAGGACCATGACCAGAAGAAGATTGATCGTGGAGCTCTGTAACTGCCCGGCTCCATATGCCACCTGAGACACATTCATAATCCATAGCGTAACATACAACCGGCAAAAAAGTTAGAAAAATTCGGGTCCCCGTGGTAAAGCTGACATCTCATGGATGGAATATTCAATATTCGTCAATCCTTCAGCCTGACCCCCAAGTTTTTTTTAATCCCCCTCCCCGTTTTCCATCATTTCACCATGGCTTTCAGCAAACTCCGCCTCTATATCTTCAATGGCCGGCAAATACTGAATTTGAGTTCTCTGAACGTATTCGAGCAATTTTCGGTTGTCATTTCTACTTCAACAACCTCGTCATCAATTGTCAGCCCCCTATTCGGTAGGTTGTAAACTATTATAGCCTGTCTGGCCAGGAACAAGAAGTCGCCATTGATACAAGTTAGTTCTGTTAGTTTTATTCAACACCCAATGACTAAATTTATTCATTTGGTGTTAAAAGATAGGAAACCGCTTTTTTATAGAATCAAGCATAGGTAAAAAATCAGGGCATGTCAAGCCCTAAAGCCAAAAAATTATCTTAGGGACGGGTCAGAAATAACTTGGCATTTTTTGCATCTCATCTTCAGGCCATCTTTGATCGATCCTCAATCGCAAAATCCTCGATATAGCACTGCTATTGCTGCGGTTTTGCTCCCTCAGAGCGACCAAACCTGACCCGAAGATGAGATGCGAAAATGTGAAGTTATCTTTGAGTGAGTCCTAAGGTTCTATAACCCTTATTTTGTAAGGGGATAGATATAAGAGGTGAATTTTCGAGCAATTATTAGGTATAATGATATTATTCTTATAAGAAAAGTGTTAAAAAAGGGTATCATTAAAGCTGTCGATGATAAGATTGGAGGGTTAAAATGAACAATATAAGATTTGTTGGTGTACCTTTTGATTATGGTGTTGAGTTAAATAATGGAAGACCCAGACCTCTTCAAACTCATGGGAAAGCGAGAAAAATGAAAATAGGAAAAATTTTCCTCTCTTCTTGACATACGGCTTCACAATCGGGCTGTCTTTATTGAGGTGAGGATTCACTTCTAAGAGATATTCATAATGACTCAAAAAATGTTTTTTTTACGTAAAATAGCATTATATTCATCACCATCCATGGGACATTCCAATAAGCGCCTGACCTGCCTTAACGAATCCAGCCGCAATTGAAATTTCATTCGCTTCAGCAGGGTATCTCCGTATGTTTTATATCCGCTTCCGCGGGATGTAAAGGTATAAGGGCCGGTCCGTTTTCCATCTGCTTCGTGACAGAAGTATTTATGGTCCCCGCCTTCTTCAACAAATCCCTTTTTTCGTAATGAAGATTCTATGACTTTTCTGTCTATTTGCACTGTTAGTCTTGATTAATAAAGAGCGTTTCGTAGAGACCCTTTAACCTTTCGGCGTCCCCTGTAACCCTGTCCCAGGACAACCTTTTATAGTATTGATAAAAATGAATTATTTGCTTGCAAAAATCATCAATGGCATCAGCGATTGATTTCCCGGTGCCCACCACAACAAGAGTTTCGTTTTCCACAAAAAAGAGGTTATCTTCAGGATATATTTTGACTTTTATAGGCTTTGAAACTATTAATTTCTTTGTCTTTGTAGGTATCGTCCACAAAGGAGCCGAATAGCCATGTGCCATTAATTTCTTAAAATCCTCAACAACCGTCATCCTCTCCTTGCCCGTTTCAACAGAAAAGGGTAATACAGGATCATTAGCAGAAACTAATTCTCTTGCTGCGAGTGTCATAAAGTCTCTCCCCTTAAAAACATTCTATAATTATCTGTTATCAAATCTTCAAATAGTTGTCTGGCACATTTATGACTCTCATCGATATATTTTCTCACTGAAGACATTGAGAGCTTTTTAAGCTTTGCATAATCAATATCCAAAAGCATTGCTTCTCCTGATTGATCAGCCTTCATGGTTTCAATACGAGTTGTAACCGATCCTCCGTCCCTCTCTGCGTCAAAACCGATACTTATATTATTGTACTTCTCCGGTATTACACTCGGCACTTTAAGCCCGATCTTTAAAAAGTTCTCTACCGGTATTAATCCTTCCTCTCTTGTAAACGGAATAATATTCACATATCTAAAGCCGGTTCTGTTTAATTTATTTATTTTTGGAAAAGCTTTTCTAAATTTATTGATCAATGCCATCACTTCTTTTTTAAATTCGTTAAATCCTGGATACTTACGGCTATAATATGAAAACTTGTTCATTGCCAGCATTATCCCAGATGAACTATCTTCTTTTTCAAACCGGTATGGTTCAAGTGCAACAAAACTTCCCTCTTTTGTTTGTGGAACAAGAACTCTGGAATAGTCTTTCCTTACCAGGTCATAAAGTTTATCCCGCCTACACTCTACAACTGGCTCGCCGGGAAATGTTATTTCAAAAATGACCTCAACAAGCGGTGAATTGGGATATATTTCAGATACTATCTTTTTAGACACAATTACGCCTCATTGAATATATAATGATTGATTTGTAAAATTATATCAAATCCAAGCAAACTAAATGATAGGCAATTCCTTTTTTGACTCATAAAAACATTAAAGCAAAGATCAGGGAAAAATGCAATATTTTTCTGAATTTGTCACAAATTTATCTTTTTTGGGCATATAACACATTTTTAAAGAGCAATGTAAAGGCAGAAAATTAGATAGGGTTTGACATTTGCGGGTTTTTAGAAAAAGATTAGCGAAAAATTGTTGCAGATTACAGGTATAGAAATTTCGAGCGGTTTCTAAATTATTCAGCCACTACCTTTCCCTGCAGCATTCCCATCTGGCAGTGAAATTTGTACTCCCCTGGATGCGGAGGGGTAAATTCAATGGGGACTACTTCTCCTGGTGGTAGGGTTGCTGATTTCTTGAAATCATCAAAGACGACCATCTCTGAGCAGACAGCGGTTTCCTGTCGGTTAAAATTCAATCGTACTGGTTGACCGGCCTTAACAACAATTACATCAGGGTTATATCCTCCCTTAACAATTATCATTACCTCCTGCACACCATTAGAGGAGGCCAGGCGTACCCCTTCTCTTTTAGAGAAGAAAAAGAACCATATAATTAAGCCGATCAAACCAAAGCCAGCTATTGTAACAACTATTTCTGATAGAATCATCTCTATTCCCTCTGAAAATCCCCCCTAACCCCCTTTTCCAAAGGTGGGGATTAGATTTTCATTCCCTCTTGTGCCGTTGTCGGCTATGAGGGTTTCCTTTCACAAATTGTGAGGTCTGAATCGCCGTAGTCTATTGGCATTTGTAACTACGGTTACTGAACTAAAGGCCATGGCAGCCCCTGCAATCATAGGTGACAGAAGCATACCACCTAAAGGATATAATACCCCGGCCGCTAAAGGGACACCTAACATATTATAAATAAAGGCACCAAACAGGTTCTGTTTGATGTTACGCATAGTGGCTCTAGATAACTGGATAGCCAGGGCCACTCCCTTGAGACTCCCCTTAATCAGGGTGATATCCGAGGCTTCAATGGCAACATCGGTGCCGGTACCGATAGACAGGCCAATATCTGCCTGTGCCAGGGCCGGGGCATCGTTAATACCATCACCCACCATTGCCACCTTTTTACCTTCCAATTGCAGCTTTTTTATATTATTTGCCTTGTCTTCAGGGAGTACCTCTGCCATTACCCGATCTACTTCTACCTCTTTAGCAATGGCCTCTGCTGTACGTTTGTTGTCGCCAGTTAGCATTATTACCTCCAACCCCATCTGCTTCATCATAGTAATGGCCTCTCTCGAATCAGGCTTTACTGTATCTGCTACAGCAATGATACCTGCGGCCTTTTGATCTATAGCTACAAACATCGGGGTCTTCCCTTCATCTGCCAGACGTTCAGCCTCTCCTCCAAGGGAATCAAGGGAGATATTCATGGCCTTCATTAGTTTGAGGTTTCCCAGAAATATCTTTTTGCCATCTACCAGGGCCTCTACACCATGTCCAGGGATCGCCTTAAAGTCTTTTGAATCCTGAATCTTAATACCTCTTTTTCTGGCCTCTTTGACAATTGATTCAGCCAAAGGATGCTCAGATGTCTTTTCCACTGATGAGGCCAGACCCAGGACATCCTCTTCTTTGAAGCTGTTTGCAGAGATTATGTCGGTGAGGGATGGTTCCCCAACAGTTATGGTTCCGGTTTTATCTAAAACAACTGCATCAAGTTTATGGGCAGTCTCTAAGGCCTCACCACTGCGGATAAGGATGCCATTTTCAGCACCCTTTCCCAGACCTACCATCAAAGATATAGGTGTAGCCAGTCCCAGTGCACAGGGACAGGCAATGATCAGTACACTAACCGAGGTAATTAAGGCATACATCAGGGTTGGTTGTGGACCAAAATCAAACCAGACTATAAAGGTCAGGATCGATATGACCATGACAATGGGGACAAAATATCCTGAAACTATATCTGCTATCCTCTGAATATTGGCCTTAGACCCCTGGGCATCCTGAACCATTGTAATGATCTGTGCCAATGCAGTATCTTTGCCTACTTTGGTTGCTCGAAAGGTAAAAGAGCCGGTCTTGTTGATAGTGGCGCCAATGACCTCATCCCCTTCCCTTTTCTCCACAGGGATTGACTCCCCTGTTACCATGGATTCATCAACAAAGGACGATCCTTTTACAACAACACCATCTACCGGCATCTTTTCTCCTGGTCTTACCACCAAGATGTCCCCCACCAGGACCTCTTCCACAGGGATATCTATCTCCTTTTCTTCCCGAATCACCCTCGCGGTCTTGGGTTGTAAGCCCATCAGTTTCTTGATCGCCTCTGATGATTTACCCCTGGCCCTGACTTCCAGGGCCTGGCCTAAAACCACCAATGCAATAACCACAGCAACTGTATCGTAAAAGGGCTCGGCAGTCCCCTCCGGGAATATATGGGGAAATAATATTGCAACCCCGGAATAGATCCATGCCGCTGAGGTTCCCAGAACGATTAAGGTATTCATATCTGCAGAGCGATGTCTGAAGGCAGAAATTGCCCCGGTAAAGAAGGCCGACCCTGACCACAGAAGAACAGGTATAGTAATCACCCCGGTAATCATCCAAAGTATCTTGATCATTTCGCTTGACAGAACCTTAAGATGTGGAAAGACCATTACCACTATACTGATAATACCTGCAAAGATGAATTTTCTTATAAGAGTTTTATATTCTTTGTTACGGGCAATCTCTTCCTTATCCGTCGGTTCTTCAGTGGGAGAGGGTATACTTGTCTTGTATCCAGTAGATTCGATAACCCTTTTTAGGGCAGTAATGTTGGTAAGGGATGGTATATACTCAACCCTTGCCTCCCCGGTTCCCAGGTTCACTGATGCATTTAATACCCCGGGGGTCTTGTGCAACGACTCTTCAATCTTTGATACACAGGAGGCACACTCCATATCCTTAATTCCAATCTTTATGGTACTTACACTGGTTTCATAGCCGCTATTCTTGATAACCTCACAAATATCCTTTATCCCTATCTTTTTAGGATCGTAATCAACGACTACCTTTTCAGTGGTATAGTTCACCACTGCATTGTCCACCCCGGGAAGTTCACACAGGCCTTTCTCAACGGTTGTCTTACAAGAGGGGCAATGCATACCATGAACAGGCACACTGACCCTTTCTATGGATTCTAATGATTTTTTAGATCCATTAGATTCATTAGATTTTTTGGTCTTTAGTTTTTTTCCTTGAAGGATCTTCTTTAGGAAATCTTTATTCATACCGAACTCACTTTCAACAAAAGATTGTATATACTAAATAGTGCCTGACCGAAGACTATTATCTGTTACGCAAGTAACTTTTTCGCCATATCAAGGGCCTTGTCATAATCAGGGTGGTTTGTTATTTCAGGAACAATCTCTACATATTTGATAATATCATCCTTATCGATAATGAAAATAGAACGGGCAAGTAGTCGCAGTTCTTTTATCAAAACACCATACGCATTACCAAATGAAGCATCCCTATGGTCGGAAAAGGCCTTAACCTTATCTATTCCTGCGGTTGTACAAAACCTAGAAATTGCAAAGGGAAGATCCATGCTTATATTTAGCACTTCGACATAATCGGGCAGGTTGGCTGTCTCTTGATTAAACCTCCTTAGCTGCATATCACAGACAGGGGTATCAAGGGAGGGTGTTATGCTAATAATCTTTATCTTTCCAGCAAAGTTTTTTAATCCGACCTCCTTCAAATCACTATCGAGGACATTAAAATTAGGTGCTTTATCGCCAATCTTGAGTTCCGGGTTAATTGTAAGTGGATTGCCCTTCATGGTAACAATACCTTTTCTTTCCATCGCTGACCTCTCTATTTTAGCGGTTCTATAATACGATTTTGTAATGTCACAACTTTTGTCCTATTCCAGTTTGATCTACTCATTTGTTTTCATTTTCTATTTTGATATATTTTTCTGGATCAGAATCAAAATTTTCTTTACAGGCCGGTGAACAAAAGCTATATTCCTCATCTTTATAACTACTCTTATCCGATACTTTTGTTTCATCAATTTGCATACCACAAATAATATCTTTTACCATAATCTCACCTCCTTAATATAATCATATTAAACAGCAAATCAATAATACCTTGCCCCCGTGGGGTATGTTCAAAATATAACCTTATGTTCCTTCTTGTCAAGTAAAAAGTGAAAAAACAGACTAAAATATACAACAAAATATACTACTGATTTCTTAAATTACAACAGGGAAAAACAGATAAATCTTTCTACATCTGTTTTGTGTGGAAGGAATATTAGTATTTACTTAATAAATTCAATATGTTATTAGCTTTAAGAACCTAATTTATACCTCTTAAAGAAGATAGCCAACAACTTCATACCAAACTTATAGCTACAATATTAACCTCTGCGTCTAATATTTTGACGTATGGCTTGCACAAAAATGGGAAATTATTTTTGCGCAAGCCCTAAGACTTTATACCTTAGGAAGAGTCAGCTCTCTCTGTGCCTGATACTTCCCCTTTTTGTCTGCATAGGAGGTCTTGCATTCCTCATCACCCTCAAGGAATAACACCTGTGCAATACCCTCGTTGGCATATATCTTTGCAGGAAGAGGAGAGGTATTCGATACCTCCATTGTAATAAACCCTTCCCATTCTGGTTCAAGAGGGGTAACATTGACTATAATGCCACATCTGGCATAGGTTGATTTTCCAACACATATGGTAAGGATATTGCGAGGTATCTTGAAATATTCCACACTCCTCCCTAATATAAAGGAATTGGGTGGGATAATGCAGTGATCACCTTTCTCCTCTATAAAGGAATTGTGGACAATGGCCTTGGGGTCAATAATCCCTTTGCCATTTTTATTGAATATCTTGAACTCATCTGCTATTCGAATGTCATAGCCGTAGGAGGATAGGCCATAGGATATCTTATTATCCCTGATCTGTCTCTCCTCAAAGGGGTCTATCATCCCCTTCTCTTTCGCCATATTGATGATCCAGACATCAGGTTTTATTGGCATGATTCGTTTCTCCTACGCAGGCTAAAGCCTGCGGCTACCGTTACCAAACATACTTTTAAATTGGACGATTCTTTCATGTCGGGCGAGACGCCCGACCTACTATTGGGTGAATTATCAATTTTTATAGTAGGATAGGCGTCTCGCCTGTCCTCACTTAACTGCACTTTGAGTATCCGCATGATCTACAGAGGAGACATCCGTCAGCAAGCTCAAGGAGATTTCCACAGTCAGGGCAGACTCCAGAATTGTACATGGCCACCATGGTTTCAGTGTAGGGGTGATCTTCTTGATCATCACTACTATAGGCCAAATCTTGCTTTCGCCCTTGAGGAGGAGAAGTAATCTTAGACTTGAGACCCCTA
Organism: uncultured Nitrospirota bacterium; assembly: GCA_913009285.1. GTDB lineage: Bacteria > Nitrospinota > Nitrospinia > SZUA-224 > SZUA-224 > SZUA-224. The sequence continues at coordinate 8,118 of CAJVYE010000024.1, forward strand.
TCTGCTATATATCTATCAATGGCCTTCCCAATAGCATCAGAACATGATAGTATCTTACTCCCATTCTCCCATGAAGGGAGATGGCAACTTATACCGGTGAGCTGCTTTGTAATGGATTCTGGTTCTATATTGGATCTCAGCGCCAGGGAGACCAATCTCCCTATGGCCTCGGATTGGGATGCTGCACATCCCCCTGCCTTTCCCATCCTGGTAAAGATCTCGAATGGTAGCCCCTCATCACACTCATTAATGGTAACATAGAGATTACCGCAGCCTGTCTCTATTCTCTGGGTGCTACCCTTTGTCACTGTTGGACGGGGCCTCGGTGTTATTCTTTCTGATACTGAATACTCCTTAGTCATTAGTCGTTGGCTATTTGCATTCTGCCTTGTACCTTGCCCCTTGCCCCTTGTACCTTCCACACTAAGTACCTGTTCCTCCCTGCTTCCATCCCGGTATATGGTGACTCCCTTGCAGCCCATATGGTATGCCTGCATATAGACCTCTCTTACGTCCTCAACCGTGGCAGAATGAGGAAAGTTCACAGTCTTTGAAACTGCGTTATCAGTGTATCTCTGGAAGACAGATTGCATCTTTATATGCCATGTAGGTGTAATGTCGTGTGCAGTAACAAAGAGTCTGCATATATCCTCTGGGATCCCGGATATACCGCAGAGATTCCCCTTCTTTGCAATCTCCTTCATCAGCTCCTTAGAATAAAAGCCCCTCTCCGCAGCTATCCTCTCAAATACAGGATGTACTTCTACCAATTCATCGTTATCCATAACATGCCGTACATATGAAACAGCAAATATGGGTTCTATCCCGCTGGAGCAGTTAGCTATAATGCTGAGGGTACCAGTAGGTGCAATAGTCGTGGTAGTGGCATTACGAGGTCTTAATTTACCTTGAACATCATAGACACTCCCATCGAAATTGGGAAAAGCACCTCTTTGCTCTGCGAGAACAACAGATGCCTTCTTAGATTCATCCGAGATAAAGAACATAACCTCTTTAGCTATGGTAATCGCCTCATCAGAGTCATAGGTGATCCCAAGGTTTATGAGCATATCTGCAAAGCCCATCACACCCAATCCGATCTTTCTATTCCCTTTAGTCATCTCCCCTATCTTCTTGAGGGGATATTCATTCTTATCAATAACATTATCAAGGAAATGGACCGCAGTATGTACAGACCTTGAGAGCTTATCATAGTCTATCACACAACCGGTCGATCCTCCATTCCCAGACATAGATTTACGGGTAAGCATCTTTGAAAGGTTGATCGATCCGAGGTTACAGGATTCGTATGGGAGAAGGGGTTGTTCTCCGCATGGATTAGTACTCTCTATCTCACCTACCCCCGCCTTAGGATTATCTATATTAATTTCATCTTTATCTTTTGAAACAAGAACCGCAAGGATCACACTATCCGGGGTAAATTCTACGTCATTGCTTGCATATACGATTACATCTCCGGTTGCTTTCTTTAGTCCCTCAGCTACTCTTTTCGGCACTCCTATCCTCGGTTCATCTCTAAGCACAATTGTTTCTATCTTTTCCCGCGGGTAATTAAGTTTTTTAATTGACTCCAAGCATTTTTTTAATCCCCGCTTTCTCCCAAGCGTAGGAATTACGAATGAAACAGTCGGTAATTCGTGAGCCACCCTATAATCGTGTAAATACTTACTATTAAGCGGTTGAAATCCAAATGCCTTGTCAAAATGGTAATTGCTCTTTTCCTTATTCCCTAATTTCCAATATGCCCAATAAAGCAATTCGTGAGGAAGATTCGTGTAATGTGAAAGATCGTTTGCGTAAAAATTGCTGTGCGGTATAGC